>NZ_JBFAIA010000001.1:0-186898 GCF_040654455.1 Nonomuraea sp. NPDC050691 | reverse complement strand
TACGGAAGGACGGTGTCGTCGGGCTTGATCCGGTCGGCGCCGGTGGCGTTCTCGTCGACGACGAAGCCGCCGCCGACGGAGTAGTAGACCTTCTCACGCAGCGTCTGGCCGTCGGCGTCGCGGGCGGTGAAGCGCATGCCGTTGGGGTGGCCGGGCAGCGAGATCTTGCGTTCGAAGACGAGGTCCTCGCCCACGACGAACGGGATCTGGCGGCTGTCGTAGAGGTTGACGGTGCCGGTGGCGCGCATGTCGGCCAGGCGGGCGTCGACCGTGTCGACGTCGACCAGCTCCGGCTTGTCGCCGGCGAGGCCGAGCAAGACCGCTTTGTCGCTGCCGTGGCCCTTGCCGGTCAGGCCGAGCGAGCCGTACAGGATGGCCTCGACGCGGGCCACCCGCTCCAGCAGGCCGTCCTCGGCGAGGCCGCGCGCGAACTTGTGCGCGGCGGCCATCGGGCCGCCGGTGTGCGAGCTGGACGGGCCGATGCCGACCTTGAACAGGTCGAAGACGCCGATGCTCATGCCAGGTATTCCGCCGCCGCGTCGAGCAGCCACTCCGCCAGGTACGCCGCGAACGACGAGCGGACGAGCACGAGGAAGCCGTCCTCCCGCGGGATGAGCACGACCTGGGCCCGGGCCAGCATGGTCTGCGCGCACCCGCCCGGCCCGAAGACGCCCGGATGCAGGTCGAGGGCGCAGCCGTGGGCCAGCAGGTCCCGCGCGCGCGGGCCCGTGACCAGCAGGGTCGTGCGCTGGGCCGACACGTCCACGATCGACCCGTGCCGGTCGCCGAGCGCCTCGCGCAGCAGCTCGTGCCGGTAGCCCTCGGGCGCGACGACCAGCCACTCGTCCGGGCCGAGCCACGCCACGGTCACCTCGCCGGCTCCCGAGCCGCCCCGTACGGCCGTGCAGGGCTCGACCGGCAGGGCCACGCCGAGCGCCTCCCCGATGTCCTTGGCCGCCGGGGACGACGGGTCGACGCGCACGTTGACGTGGGTGAGGAAGGGCAGCTCCGCCAGCCGCAACGCCTCACCCCGGGACGCGGCCTCGAACCGGCCGGCGTAGGCCGCGGCCGGACTCCTGCGCTCAGCCATCACGGCGCGCTCCTTCGGGGTCGTACAGGACGTGGGAGGTGACGGTGACGGGCACCAGCGTGCCCCCGACCGGCGCGTACAACCGCTCGCCGAGCCGGCCCTGCCCGCCGCGCACCAGCGCGAGCGCGAACGTGCGGCCCAGCGCGGCGCTGCGGTAGCTGGACGTCACATGGCCGAGCATGGGCACGGGCGGCTCGGGCAGCGTGCTCGTGGACACCAGGTGGGTCCCCTCGGGCAGGACGACGTCCGGGTCCTCCGGCAGGAGGCCGACGAGCTGCTTGCGGTCCGCCCGCATCGTGTCGGCCCGCGCGAAGGAGCGCTTGCCGACGAAGTCGGGCTTCTTCTTCGACACCACCCAGGACATTCCCAGGTCGTGCGGTGTGACGGTCCCGTCGGTGTCCTGGCCGACGATCGGGTAGCCCTTCTCGGCCCGCAGCACGTGCATGGTCTCGGTCCCGTACGGGGTCACCAGACCGGTGTCCATGACGGCCGTCCACAGGCGCAGGCCGTCCCAGGACGGCACGTTGATCTCGAAGGCCAGCTCGCCGGAGAAGCTGATCCGGCAGACCCGGGCGGGGACGCCGGCCACGTCCGCCTCCCGCCACGTCATGAACGGGAAGCCGGCCACGTCCACGGCGAGCCCGGGCGCCAGGCCGGCGAGCACCTCGCGCGAGCCCGGGCCGACGAGCGCGACCGTGGCCCACTGCTCGGTGACCGACGTGAGGTGCACCCGCAGCCACGGCCACTCGGTCTGGAGCCACTCCTCCATCCAGTCGAGCACGGCCGCCGCGTTGCCCGTCGTGGTCGTGACGAGGAAGTGGTCGTCGGCGAGACGGATCACCGTGCCGTCGTCGAACACCATCCCGTCGGGCCGGCACATCACGCCGTAGCGGATGGAGCCGACCTTCAGCGAGCTCATCAGGTTGGTGTAGAGCCGGTCCAGGAACTCCCCGGCGTCGGGCCCGATCACGTCGATCTTGCCGAGGGTGGAGGCGTCCATGGCGGCCACGCCCTCGCGCGCGGCCCGGCACTCACGCAGCACCGCGGCCTCCATGTCCTCGCCGGGACGCGGGTAGTACCAGGGGCGCTGCCACTGGCCGACGTTCTCGAACAGCGCGCCGTTCGCGACGTGCCACTCGTGCAGCGGCGTCACCCTGACCGGGTCGTGCAGCGCGCCGCGGTCCCGCCCGGCCAGCGCCGCGAAGCTCACCGGCTGGTACGGGGCGCGGAACGTGGTCGTGCCCAGCTCGGCCACCGGGACGCCCAGGGCGTGGGCCACGACCGCCGAGGTGAGCAGGCCCGAGGTCTTGCCCTGGTCGTGGGCCGTGCCGGCGGTGGTGTAGCGCTTGATGTGCTCGACGGAGCGCAGCCCGGCCCCGGTCGCCCGCTGGACGTCGGCCACCGTCACGTCGCGCTGCAGGTCCACGAAGTGCGCCGCGTAGTCGGCGGCCGGGACCAGCCAGTACGCCAGGGGCGCGGCCTCCGGCGTCTCCGCGGCCCGCGGCACGTCCACGGCCCGCGGCACGTCCACGCCCTGCCCGGGACCGGACGCCGACGCGGCGCGGGCACCCGCGCCCGTACCGTCGGCCAGGCAGCCGGGCAGCGTGAACACGCCCCTGGCGGCCCCCGCCACCTCGACCTCCTGACTGGAGGCGTCCGGGACGAGCGTGCCGATCGCCTCGTCGTAGCGGAGCGTGCCGCCCGACTGGCTGAACAGGTGGACGACCGGGTTCCAGCCGCCCGACACGAGCAGCAGGTCGGCGTCGAGGGAGGCACCCGAGGAGATCTCGACCGTGGAGACCTGCCCGTCGCCCCGGGCGGCCGTCACCACGTGCCCGGTCAGCAGCTCGATGCCACGCTCGCGCGCGCGGGCGGCCCAGTGCTCGCCGGGGGCGGGCCGCGCGTCGACGACGGCCGCCACGTCCACGCCCGCGTCGGCGAGGTCGACGGCGGCGGCGTAGGCGCCGTCGTTCGCGGTGAACACCACGGCCCGCCGCCCCGGCAGCACGCCGTACCTGGTGGCGTAGGTGCGGGCCGCTCCGGCCAGCATCACGCCGGGCAGGTCGTTGCCGGCGAAGGCGATCGGCCGCTCGTGCGCGCCGGTGGCCAGCACCACCCGCCGCGCCCTGATCCGCCAGACCCGCTCGCGGGCCATGTGCGCGGGAGCCGCCGCGCCCAGGTGGTTGATGCGCCGCTCGACGGCGACCAGGTAGTTGTCGTCGTAGTAGCCGAAGACGGTGGTGCGCCGCAGCACCCTGACCTCCGGCTGCCCCTCCAGGCCGACCGCCGTCGCGGCGGCCCACTCGGCGCCGGGCACGCCGTCCACCTCGTCTGAGGAACCGAGGAGGCTGCCGCCCGGCTCGGGCTGCTCGTCGGCGAGGATCACCCTCGCGCCGGTGGCGGCGGCGGCCCGGGCCGCGGCCAGCCCCGCCGGTCCGGCGCCGACCACCAGAACGTCGCAGTGGGCGTGGACGGCGTCGTACCGTGCCGGGTCCGGCTCGGCGGCCAGCCGCCCCTGCCCGGCGAGGCTGCCGGCCACCAGCCCGTCGTACAGCTCGACGGTGGTGGCGGGCAGCATCGGCTCGGGGAACGGCTCCTCGATCTGGACGACCGCGTTGGGCTCCTCGCCGCCCGCGGAGAAGATGCCGCGCGGGCGGCCCAGCTTGACGCTCGTCGCGACCCGGCGCACGCCGTTGGCCAGCAGCGCGGAGGCCAGGGTGTCACCGGGATGGCCGGTGTGGTCCTGCCCGTCGAAGCGGAAGCGCAGCACCCGGGAGCGGTCGACCCGGCCGCCGCTGTCGCGCCTCATGAGGCCACCGGCCGCGGCTCGCCGGCCCGGTAGACGCCGTGGATCTGGTTGGTCGCGGTGTCACGCAAGGCGTTGAACCAGCGGCGGCAGCCGGCGGAGTGGCTCCACCGCTCGGCGAACACGCCCTTGGGGTTGTCGCGGAAGAACAGGTAACGGGCCCACTCCTCGTCGGAGAGCGCCGCCGGGTCCTCCGGGTAGGCGACGTGGGCCTGTCCGCCGTAGTGGAACTCGGCCTCCTCGCGAGGGCCGCACCATGGGCAGGGAATCAGCAGCATGTGACGTCCTCAGTGCGCGACGGCGGCGGCGCCGTGCTCGTCGACGAGCGCCCCGGTGACAAATCGGTCAAGAGAGAAGGGAGCGGCGAGGGGGTGCGGCTCGTCGTGGGCCACCGTGTGGGCGAAGCACCAGCCCACGCCGGGGGTGGCCTTGAACCCGCCCGTTCCCCACCCGCAGTTGAGATACAGGCCGTCGACCGGGCTCAGCCCGACGATCGGCGAGGCGTCCGGCGTGACGTCGACGACGCCGCCCCAGGTGCGCAGCACGTGCGCCCTGGCGAAGATCGGGAACAGCTCCAGCGCCGCGGCCATCTGCCGTTCGATGATGTGGAAGGCGCCGCGCTGGCGGTAGGAGTTGGCCGCGTCGATGCCCGCGCCCATCACCAGCTCCCCCTTGTGGGCCTGGCTGACGTACACGTGGACGGCGTTGGACATGACGACCGTCGGGTGGACCGGCTCCAGCAGCTCGGAGACCAGCGCCTGGAGCGGGTGGCTCTGCAGCGGCAGGTCGATGCCGGCGGTGGCGGCCACGACCGAGGTGTGCCCGGCGGCGCACAGCGCCACCCGGCCCGCCGCGATGCTCCCGCGGGTGGTGTCGACGCCGGTGACCCGGCCGTCGCTCACCCGCAGCCCGGTGACCTCGCAGTTCTCGATGAACTCGACGCCGAGCGCCGCCGCGGCCCGGGCGAACCCCCAGGCGACGTAGTCGTGCTTGGCGATGCCTGCGCGCGGCTGGAAGGTCGCCCCCATCACCGGGTAGCGCACGTCCGGGGAGATCTCGACGATCGGGCAGACCTCCTTGACCTGCCGCGGGTCCAGCCACTCGGCGTCCACGCCGTTGAGCCGGTTCGCCTCCACCCGCCGGACGCTGTCGCGCACGTCCTGCAGGCTGTGCGCCAGGTTGAGCACGCCGCGCTGGCTGAACAGCAGCGGGTAGTCGAGCTCCTCCTCCAGCCCCTCCCACAGCTTGAGTGCGTGCTCGTAGATCCCCGCGCTCTCGTCCCACAGGTAGTTCGAGCGGATGATGGTGGTGTTGCGGGCCATGTTCCCGCCGGCCAGCCAGCCGCGCTCCAGGACCGCGACGTTGGTGATGCCGTGGTTCTTGGCCAGGTAGTAGGCGGTGGCCAGGCCGTGGCCGCCCCCGCCGACGATCACCACGTCGTAGGAGGGCTTCGGCTCGGCCGCGCTCCACAGCCGGTCGGGGTGCTCCGGCAGGTCGGCGCCGGGCGGGCGGGGGGTCATCGGGCCGCTCCGTGGAGGAGCTGCTCGCCGGCTCCGTAGAGGGGGTGCTTGCCGGCTCCGTAGAGGGGGTGCTTGCCGGCCAGCGCCTCGACCCGGCCGCGCAGGTGCTCCAGGTCGGCGCCCGGTGTCAGGGCGCCCGCGATGACGTCGGCGACCTCGCCGAAGTCCGCGGCGCCGAACCCGCGGGTGGCCAGGGCGGGCGTGCCGATGCGCAGCCCGGAGGTGACCATCGGCGGGCGCGGGTCGAACGGCACGGCGTTGCGGTTGACCGTGATGCCCGCCGTGTGCAGCCGGTCCTCTGCCTGCTTGCCGTCCAGCTCCGAGTCGCGCAGGTCCACCAGGACGAGGTGGACGTCGGTGCCTCCGGTGAGCACCTTGACACCGGCGGCGACCGCGTCGGGGGCGAGCAGGCGGTCGGCGAGGATCCGCGCGCCCTCCAGGGTCCGCCGCTGCCGCTCGCGGAACGACTCCTCGGCAGCGATCTTGAACGCGACCGCCTTGGCGGCGATGACGTGCTCCAGCGGCCCGCCCTGCTGGCCGGGGAACACCGCCGAGTTGATCTTCTTGGCGAGGTCCTCGGTGGACAGGATGACGCCGCCTCGGGGGCCGCCGAGCGTCTTGTGGGTGGTCGTGGTGACCACGTGGGCGTGCGGCACGGGCGACGGGTGCAGGCCCGCCGCCACCAGGCCGGCGAAGTGCGCCATGTCCACCATCAGGTACGCGCCCACCTCGTCGGCGATCCGGCGGAAGGCCGCGAAGTCGAGCTGACGCGGGTACGCGGACCAGCCGGCGATGATCAGCCTGGGCCGGTGCTCGCGGGCCAGCCGCTCGACCTCGTCCATGTCGACCAGGTGGTCGCTCTCGCGGACGTGGTAGGCGACGACGTTGTAGAGCCGGCCGGAGAAGTTGATCCGCATGCCGTGGGTGAGGTGACCGCCGTGGGCCAGGTCGAGGCCAAGGATGGTGTCGCCCGGCTCCAGCAGCGCGGACATGGCGGCGGCGTTGGCCTGGGCGCCCGAGTGCGGCTGCACGTTGGCCGCCTCCGCGCCGAACAGCGCCTTCACCCGGTCGACGGCCAGCCGCTCGACCACGTCCACGTGCTCGCAGCCGCCGTAGTAGCGCCTGCCCGGGTAGCCCTCGGCGTACTTGTTGGTCAGCACCGAGCCCTGGGCGGTCATGACCGCCAGGGGCGCGAAGTTCTCCGACGCGATCATCTCCAGCGTCGATCGCTGCCGGGCCAGCTCCGCGCCGATGGCGGCGTGGATCTCCGGGTCCACCACGTCCAGCGGGGTGTCGATCATCTGAGGTCCTTTCCTAACCGCGCAGCCGGGTCATCGCCGGGTCGAACAGAGGCTCCTCGGCCACGACCGCGTCCACCCGGCGGTCGAAGTAGCCGACCTGGACGGACTGGCCCGGGTTGGCGAGGGAGGCGGGCAGCCAGGCGTAGGCGATGCCCTTGCCGATCGTGTAGCCATAAGCGGCGCTGGTGACGTGGCCGACGGGCCGCTCCCCGTCGTACACGGGCTCCCTGCCCATGACGACCTCGTCGGTGAGCAGGCAGGTGAGCTTGCGGGTGACCGACTCCTTGCGGGCGAGCAGCGCCTCGCGCCCGATGAAGTCGCCCTTGTCGAGCTTGACGGCGAACCCGAGCCCGGCCTCGTACGGGTCGTGCTCGAAGGTCATGTCGGTGCCGAAGGAGCGGTAGCCCTTCTCCAGCCGCAGGCTGGTGAAGGCGCCCCGGCCGGCGGCGATGACGCCGTGGTCCCGGCCGGCCTCCCACAGGGTGTCCCACAGCTTGAGGCCCAGGTCGGAGGTGGTGTAGATCTCCCAGCCGAGCTCGCCTACGTAGGACAGGCGCAGCATGGTGACCGGCACGTTGCCGATGTAGGTGCGGGCGCCGCGGAAGTAGCGCAACGCGGTCAGGTCGGTGGCGGTCAGCGGCTGGACCAGGTCACGCGCCTTGGGGCCCCAGACCCCGATGCAGCAGGTGCCGGGGGTGATGTCGCGGATGAACACGTCGGCGGGCCGGTGGCGTTCCAGCCAGTCGAGGTCGAGGTTGCCGTTGGCGCCGACCTGGAACTCCTGCGCGCCGAGCCGGGCCACGGTGACGTCGCTGCGGATGCCGCCGTCGGTGTCCAGGAGCAGGCAGTACGTCACGGAGCCGATGGACTTGTCCACGTCGCCGGTGGTGAGGCGCTGGAGGAAGGCGACGGCGCCCGGGCCGGCGACCTCCAGCCGCTTGAGCGCGGTCATGTCGTACATGGCGACGGTCTCGCGGGTTGCCTGCGCCTCCGCGCCGACGATCGGCGACCAGTACCGGGCCGCCCAGTTGCCGGGCGTGGGGATCTCGCGTCCGGACAGCAGCGGCGCGTTGGCGGCGTACCACTGCGGTCGCTCCCAGCCCGACGCCTCCAGGAAGGCCGCGTGGAGCTCCTGCTGCCGGGGGTGGAACGGGCTGGTACGCAGCGGCCGTGGCTCCCGCATCGGCTGGAGCGGGTGGATGATGTCGTAGACCTCGACGTAGTTCTGGCAGCCGCGGGCCCGCACGTAGTCGGGCGCGATCTGGTGCGGCTCGAACCGGTTGACGTCGCACTCGTGCAGGTCGAACGTCGTGCAGTGGCCGTCCACGAGCCACTCGGCCATGGCGCGGCCGACTCCGGCGGAGTGGGTGACCCAGACGGCCTCCGCCACCCAGAAGCCCTTGACCTCGCGCGACTCGCCCATCAGCGGCATGTGGTCGGTGGTGAAGGAGAAGAGCCCGTTGATGCCCTCCTCCACCTTGGCCGAGCGGGTGGACGGCAGGAGCTCCTGGGTCTCGGTCCACGCCTCGGCGAAGTCGTCGGGCGTGAAGGTGAGCACCGACGGCATCACCTCGGCGGCGTCGACGGACAGGATGTCGTCGGCGCTGATCGGCATGGGCCGGTGGCCGTAGTAGCCGATGCCGAGCGTGTCGAAGCGCTCGCGGTAGTAGAGGTCGGCGTCCTGGTGGCGGAGGATCGGCCGGGAGCACTCGACCGTCTGCCCGGCCAGGCCGGGCACCTGCCCGGTCCAGGCGAGCTGGTGGGCGAGCGGGGTGAGGGGCAGGTTCATGCCGACCATGCGGGCGACCCGGGGGCCCCAGATCCCGGCGCAGCACACCACGATGTCGGCGGGGATCTCGCCCTGGTCGGTCACCACCGCGGTGACCGCGCCGCCCTCGGTCCTGACGTCCAGCACCTCGTGCCGGGCGAGCACCCGCACGCCGCGCTCCCGTGCCCGGGCGAGCTGGGCGTCGACCGCCTTGACCGCCTTGGCCAGGCCGTCGGTGGGGATGAACAGCCCGCCGAGCACCTTGTCGCGGTCGAGAAGGGAGTGCTTGGCGGCGCTCTCCTCGGGCGTGAGCAGGTGGGACTCGATCCCCCAGGCCGTCGCCCAGCCCTGGCGGCGGCGCAGCTCGGCGAGCCGCTCGGGGGTGGTGGCCACTTCGAGCCCGCCCACCTGGTGGAAGCTGTCCAGCTCGACGAACTTCTCCACGGTGTAACGGGCCATCTCGGTCATGGTCTTCGAGCCGTTGATCTGGAACACCAGTCCAGGGGCGTGCGACGAGGAGCCGCCGGTGGCGGGCACGTCTCCCTGGTCCACGACGGTGACGTCGGTCCAGCCGCGGGCGGACAGCTCGTCGGCCAGAGCAGCGCCGACCACGCCCGCGCCGATGATGACGACGCTCGGGACCGTCATAGCCACCTCCGTTGTTGCGACATATGCAACCAAGCGCACTTTTCGCAACAAGGGTCACTCGCCGCGTTCCGGGTGTCAAGGGTGTGTTCGTCGTATTCCGGATGGTTTTGCGGACGGTTTTCGCAACGGCTCAGAACAGCAACGCGCCCGGCCCGATCGCGTGTCGTCGATCGGGCCGGGCGCGGGGTGGCGCGGGCGGGCGTCAGCTCGCGGGAAGCCAGGCCTTGACCTTGTCGGGGTTGTCGGCCACCCACTTGGCGGCCGCCTCTTCGGCCGACATCTTGTCCTCGGCGATGTACTTCGCCACGAGGTTCTGGTCGTCGTTCGTCCAGGTGAAGTTCTTGACCAGGGTGTAGGCGGGGCTGCCCGAATCCGCGAACTTCTTGCTCACGATCTTGTCGAGCTCGTACGGCGGGTAATCGCACGCCACCTTGGCCGCGTCGGCGTCGCAGCCCTTGGTGTAGGCGGGCAGATTGACCTTGACCAGTCTCAGCTCCGACAGGAACCACTGGGGCTCGTAGAAGTAGCCGAGGACCGGCTTCTGCTGCTTCTCCGACTGGCGGAAGGCGGTGATGAGCGCGGTCTCACTGCCCGCGTACACGACCTTGTAGTCGAGCTTGAGGTTCTTCACCAGGGCCGCGTCGTTGGTGACGAACGACGGATCGCCGTCGAGCAACTGGCCCTTGCCGTCGGATTCGGAGGTCTTGAACAGCGAGGCGTACTTGTTGAGGTTCTTCCCGTCCGTGATGTCCGGATACTTCTTGGCCATCCACGGCGCCACGTACCAGCCGATGACGCCCTTGTTGCCGGTCGGCCCCGCGGACACGGCGACCTTCTGATCCTCGATGTACTTCTTCTTCAGGTCGTCGTGGGCCCAGTTCTCGACGATCGCGTCGACCTCGCCGGTGGCGAACCCCTGCCAGGCCACCTCCTCCTTCAGGTCCTTCTTGACCACCTTGCAGCCGAGCTGCTTCTCGGCCACCTGGGCGATCACCGCCGCGTTGGCCTCGTAGCCGACCCACGGGTTGACCGCGAGGTTGACGGTGCCGCAGCCCTTCGCGCCGCCGCTCGAGGCGGTGCCGGTCTCCCCGACCTTCGCCCCTCCGCACGCGGTGAGCAGGAGGCCGGCACCGGTCACGAGCGCGGCGGCCCTCACCTTTCCGCTCCTGATAACTGCCACCTGGTCCTCCTGGATATCTCGGGCCGGGAGCCGGCCGTCGTCGTTCACTTGTGGTGTTGCCCGCCGTGAGCCGCCACGTCCGCCCGCTGGGTGGCGGCCCGCATGACGCGGTCGAGCACGATGCCGAGCACGACGATCGCGAGCCCGGCGGCCAGTCCCTTGCCCCGCAGCTGGTGCTGCGAGAAGCCGGCCACGACGTCGTAGCCGAGTGCCCCAGCACCGACCAGACCGCCGACGACCACCATGGACAGCACGTAGATCAGTCCTTGGCTGGCCGCCAGCGTGACGGCGCTGCGCGCCATCGGCAGCTGCACCTTGGAGATGAGCTGCCAGGTGCTCGCCCCGGCCGAGGTCGCGGCCTCGACGGTGGTGGACGAGACCCCCCTGATGCCCTCGGCGACCAGCTTGATCGCCACGGGCGCCGCGAACACCACGGCCGCGATGATCGCGGTGAACCGCGTCGCGCCGAACAGGCCGAGGATGGGCACCAGGTAGACGAAGGCCGGCATGGTCTGGCCGGCGTCCAGCACGGGCCGGAGCACGGTGTCCGCCCGGTCGCTGCGGCCTATCCACACACCGGCGACCACGCCGAGCAGCATGACGAGGACCGTCGCGACGATGGTCGAGGCGAGCGTGACCATGCTGTCCTGCCACAGCCCGAGCAGCACCAGCAGCAGCAGCCCGGCCGCGGTCACCAGCGCGGCCCGCACGCTGCCCACCAGCAGGACGAGGACCACGGCCACGACCGTGACCAGCCACCAGGGCGAGCCGGTCAGCAGCGCCTCCAGCCGGTTCAGCAGCTGGTTGGACACCAGGTTCTTGAGGGCGTCGGTGTAGGTCACCAGACTGTCCTGCACCCACTGGCTCGCGGCGTCGGCCGCGCGGCGCACGTACGAGCCGGCGTTCGCCGCGATGGGGAACTCCGCCGCCCAGACGTAGGTGTAGGACAGGTACGCGAGCACGCCGGCGACGCCCAGGACGCCCGCAACCTCCAGGCGGCGTCCCCTCACCGTGCGCGTCCGCCCGGCCCGGCGCTCGGCCTCCACGCGGCGGCTGGCCGCGGAGGTCACCCGGTCGAGCACGACAGCCATGATCACGATGGCCAGCCCGGCGTTGAAGGCGGTGCCGACGTCGAGCGTCTGCAGCGCCTTCAGGACCGTCTGCCCCAGGCCGGGCGCGTCGATGAGCGCCGCGATGGTGGCCATGGACAGGGCGGCCATGATGGTCTGGTTGACGCCGACGATGATCGTCTGCTTGGCCATGGGCAGCCGCACGTGCCGCAGCGCCTGCGCCGGCGTGGCGCCGAGCGAGGAGCCGGCCTCCAGCGTGTCGGCCGAGACCTGCCGGATGCCGTGCGCGGTGATCCGGATGGCCGGCGGGACCGCGTAGATCATCGTCGCGACCGTCGCGCTGGCGGGGCCGATGAGGAAGAACAGGGTGAGCGGCGCGAGGTAGACGAACGTCGGCATGGTCTGCATGAAGTCCAGCACCGGCGTCACCACCCGGTGGAACCGGTCGCTCAGCCCGGCCCACACCCCGAGGGGGATGCCCACGGCCAGCGACAGCGCCACCGCGGTCAGCGTGAGCGCCAGCGTGTCCATGCTCTCCTGCCACAGGCCCAGCGCGCCGAAGGACAGGAACCCCGCGGCCGTCAGCAGCGCGACCTTCCTGTTGCCGTACAGCAGGGCGACGGCGGTGGCCAGCCCGGTGACCCCCAGCCAGCCCAGCACGGGGACCGGCCGGCCCATGGACGGCTGGCTGATCAGGTGCTGGACGAACGTCACGGCCTCGTCGAGGAAGAGCCGGATGTAGTTGATGAAGTACAGGAAGAGCGGGTTGGTGTTGCGGCTGTCGTCGATGGCGTCCATCGCCTCGCTCAGCGCACTGTGCAGCGGGGTCAGCTCGGCCCCGCCCAGCGCCAGCGTGTCGTGCCCGCGCAGCAGCGCCCAGCCCGCCGCCCACACCGCGAGCGCCAGGGCGATCAGGTACCTGCGGGCGGGCAGCCTGGCGGCCACCGCCGCGGTCGCGGAGACGGCTGTCATTCCTGTGCCTTCCCCGCGATCACTTCGAGGATCTCCGCGCTGGTGACCACCCCCAGCAGGGTCCCGTTCTCGGTCACGCGCACCGGCCGCTCGGCGGAGAGCACGGCGTGGACGGCGTCGCGGATGACCACGTCCGGGCCGAGCTCGGGGCCGTCGAGCGGCTCACCGGGCTGGGGCGGGCGCATGACCCAGCGGAGCGTGAGCACGCGCGAGCGGGGGACGTCGCTGACGAAGTCCCGCACGTAGTCGTCGGCCGGCGCGCCCACCACCTGGTCGGGCGTGCCCACCTGGACGACCTCGCCGTCGCGCATGATGAGGATCCGGTCGCCCAGCTTGAGCGCCTCGCTGAGGTCGTGGGTGATGAAGATCATCGTCTTGCCGACCTCCTGGTGCAGCCGGATGACCTCGTTCTGCATCTCGCGCCGGATCAGCGGGTCCAGCGCGGAGAACGGCTCGTCGAACAGGAGCACCTCGGGGTCGGCCGCGAGCGCCCGGGCCAGTCCGACGCGCTGCTGCATGCCGCCGGAGAGCTGGTCGGGGTAGGAGTTCTCGAAGCCGTTGAGGCCGACCAGGCCGACGACCTCGCGGGCTCGCGCGTAGCGGTCCTCCTTGGACACCCCGCGGATCTCCAGCCCGAAGGCGACGTTGTCGAGCACGCACCGGTGCGGCAGCAGGCCGAAGTGCTGGAACACCATGGCCATGCGGTGCCGGCGCAGCTCGCGGAGCCGCCGGCTGTCGGCCTTGCGCACGTCCTCGCCGTCCAGCAGGATCTCGCCCGCCGTAGGCTCGATCAGCCTGGTCAGGCAGCGGACCAGGGTGGACTTGCCGGAGCCGGACAGGCCCATGACGACGAACACCTCGCCCCGCCGGACCTCGAAGGAGACGTCACGGACGGCCGCGACGCAGCCCGACTGCTCCTTGAGCTCCTGGCGGCTGAGCGAGCTGCCCACGAGGCTTTCCGCCTTCGGGCCGAACACCTTCCACAGCTCGCGCACGGAGAGGATCGGAGGGGCATCGGTGTCGGGTGCACTACGTTCGGCCACTGACGGAGCGGTCATGACCACCTCTCAAGAGCGTGGGTCTTCGGAGCGTCAGTTCGCTGGGAACCACTTCTGGGGGCGCGGGCGGATGTTCTGCCAAACATGCTTGATCTCTCGGTACTCGTCCAGCCCGGTCGGTCCGAGCTCGCGGCCGATGCCGGACTGCTTGAAGCCGCCCCACTCGGCCTGGGGTACGTACGGGTGATAGTCGTTGATCCACACCGTGCCGTGACGCAGCCGGCCGGCCACCCGCTGCGCCTTGCCCGCGTCCTGGGTCCAGACGGCGCCGGCCAGGCCGTACTCGGTGTCGTTGGCGAGCCGGACGGCCTCGTCCTCGGTGGAGAAGCGCTCCACGGTCAGCACGGGACCGAACGACTCCTCCCGCACCACGCGCATGCCCTGCTTGCACTCGTCGAGGACGGTCGGCCGGTAGAAGAAGCCGGGGCCCTCGGGCCGGTGGCCGCCGCAGCGCAGGACGGCGCCCTCGGCGAGGCCCGCGGCCACGTACTCCTCGACCTTGGCGAGGTGCGCGGCGGAGATGAGCGGACCCGTGTGGGCCTCGGGGTCGTACGGCCCGCCCAGGCGGATCAGCTCGGCGCGCCGCACGACCTCGTCGACGAACGCGTCGTGCAGGGAGTCCTCCACGAGCAGCCGGGCGCCGGCGGAGCACACCTGGCCCGAGTGCAGGAACACGGCCGTGAGCGCGAAGTCGACGGCCGCCTCGAAGTCGGCGTCGGCGAAGACGACGTTGGGGTTCTTGCCGCCGAGTTCGAGCGCCACCCGCTTGACCGTGGCGGACGCCGCGGCCATGAGGCGCCGCCCGGTGGTCGCGCCGCCGGTGAACGACACCAGGTCCACGTCCGGGTGCTCGGCGAGCGGCGCGCCGGCCGCCGGCCCGGCGCCGAGCACCAGGTTGGCGACGCCCGCGGGCAGGCCCGCCTCCTCCAGGGCGCGGATCAGCAGGATCGCGGTGCTCGGGGTGAGCTCGCTGGGCTTGAGGACGAAGGTGTTGCCCGCCGCCAGCGCGGGAGCGACCTTCCAGGTGGCCTGCAGGAGCGGGTAGTTCCACGGGGTGATCAGGCCGCACACGCCGACCGGCTCGTGGACGATCCGGCTGATCGCGTCGTCGCGGCCGGTGTCGACCACGCGTCCCGCGTCGGTGCCGGCGACGCCGGCGAAGTAGCGCAGGGAGGCGACGGAGTCGTCGACGTCGTACTCGCTCTCCACGATCCGCTTGCCGGTGTCACCCGACTCGGCGCGGGCGAACTCCGCCCGGTCGCGTTCCAGCAGGTCGGCGACCCTGTGGAGGAGGGCGCCGCGCTCGCGCGCCGGGGTGCCGGGCCAGGGTCCGTGGTCGAACGCCTGCCTGGCGGCCTGGATCGCGGCCACGGCGTCGGTCGCGGTGGCTTCTGCGACCGTGGTAACGAGACTGCCGTCGGCGGGCGAGTGAATGCTGCGCTGGCCACCGTCGGCTGGCTTGGTCCACGTGCCGCCGATATACAGATCTGTCATCGGCGCACCTCTGATCGTTGCGTACTGCGCAAGTCAATGCTTAATGGGGAACAGAATCAACCGCCGTCCTGGATTCGTCAAGAGCTGGGCCAAAACCCTGACGAATCCTTACGCTGCGATTTCGCTCTTCATCCGCCGCTTGACGGGAGCGCGCCAGGACATCAACCTGTTGCGTATACATCACCGTCTTGCGCCATACGCAACACGCCACACCAGGAGGTGTGATGTCTCCTCGGCCCGATCCCGGACGCGAGTTCATCCTCACGGTCTCCTGTGCCGACAAGCCGGGCATCGTGTACGCGGTGACGAGCTTCCTGGTACAGCACGGCGGCAACATGCTGCAGAGCAAGCAGTTCAACGACCGCAGGGGCGGCGGCTTCTTCATGCGCGTGCACTTCGCGGCCCGGCACGGGCTCGACGAGCTGCGCGCCGGCTTCACCTACGTCGCCGAGTCCTTCCAGATGACCTGGCAGCTCAACGACGCCGCGACGCCCACCAGGTCACTCATCATGGTCTCGAAGTTCGGCCACTGCGTGAACGACCTGCTCTTCCGCCGGCAGGTGGGCGGCCTGAACATCGAGATCCCGGCGATCGTCTCCAACCACCCCGACCTCGAACCGCTCGCCGCCTCCTACGGCGTGCCGTTCCACCACGTGCCCGTCACGCCGGACACCAAGGCCGAGGCGGAGGCCAGGGTGCTGGAGCTGGTCGAGGAGTACGACGCCGACCTGGTCGTGCTGGCCCGCTACATGCAGATCCTGACCGACGACATGTGCAAACGGCTGGAAGGCCGGGCCATCAACATCCACCACTCGTTCCTGCCGGGGTTCAAGGGCGCCAAGCCGTACCACCAGGCGCACGAGCGCGGGGTGAAGCTCATCGGCGCGACCGCGCACTACGTCACGGCGGACCTCGACGAGGGCCCGATCATCGAGCAGGACGTGGCGCGGGTGGACCACGAGCTCGACCCCGACGACCTGAGCGCGGCCGGCAGGGACGTCGAGGCGCAGGTGCTCGCCCGGGCCGTGAAGTGGCACAGCGAGCAGCGTGTCCTGCTCAACGGGGACCGCACAGTCGTCTTCCGCTGAGGCGGGAGAACAAGCAAGGAGGCGGTGGGGACCGCGGCGGGCCCCCACCGCCTCCTTTCTATGCCTGGGCGCGGTGCCGGTAGAACTCGGTGGTCTCGGGCGGGAGCGGGGTGTTGCCGAGGATCAGGTCGGCCGCCTTCTCCGCCAGCATCATGACCGGGGCGTAGATGTTGCCGTTGGTGACGTACGGCATGGCCGAGGCGTCCACCACGCGCAGCCCCTCGACGCCGTGGACCCGCATGGTCTCGGGGTCCAGCACGGACATCTCGTCGATCCCCATCCTCGCCGTGCAGGAGGGGTGCAGCGCCGTCTCACCGTCCCGCGCGACCCAGTCGAGGATCTGCTCGTCGGTCTCGACGGACGGCCCCGGCGACACCTCGCCGGTGCTGAACTCCGCCAGGGCCGGCTGGCCGAGGATGCTCCGGGCGACCCTGACGGCCTCCACCCACTCCCTGCGGTCCTGCTCGGTGGACAGGTAGTTGAACCGCAGGGCCGGATGCTCCCGGGGGTCCGTGCTCTTGATCTTCACCGAGCCGCGGGCGTCGGAGTACATCGGCCCGACGTGCACCTGGTAGCCGTGCCCGCCCGCGGGCGCCGAGCCGTCGTAGCGCACGGCGATGGGCAGGAAGTGGAACATCAGGTTGGGGTAGTCGACGTCGTCGTTGCTGCGGACGAACCCGCCCGCCTCGAAGTGGTTGGTCGCCCCCGGCCCCCTGCGCGCGAACAGCCACTGCGCGCCGATCCACGGGTGACGCCACTTCTGCAGGTTGGGCTGCATCGAGACCGGCTGGGAGCAGCCGTGCTGGATGTAGACCTCCAGGTGGTCCTGCAGGTTCTCGCCGACGCCAGGGAGGTCGTGCACCACGTCGATGCCGAGGGCGGCCAGCTCCCTGGCGTTGCCGACGCCGGACAACTGGAGCAGTTGCGGGGAGTTGATGGCGCCGCCGGCCAGGATGACCTCCTTGGCCCGTACGGTGCCGCCGTCGTACTCCACGCCGACCGCCCGCGTGCCCTCGAAGAGGATCCTCGACACGAACGCCCGGGTCTTCACCGTGAGGTTCGGCCGTTTGAGCACGGGGTGCAGGTAGGCGCGGGCGGCGCTGAGCCGGCGGCCCTTCCTGATGTTGCGGTCGAAGCGGGCGAAGCCCTCCTGGCGGTAGCCGTTCACGTCGTCGGTGAGAGGGTAACCGGCCTGCTGGACGGCGTCGAAGAACGCCCCGAACAGCGGCGTGGTGGCCGGCCCGCGCTCCATGGCCAGCGGTCCGTCGTGGCCGCGGAAGGGTGTGCCCGGGTCGCCCAGGCAGTTCTCCATCCGCTTGAAGTACGGCAGGCAGTGGGCGTAGTCCCAGTTCTTCATCCCCGGGTCGGCGCCCCAGCGCTCGTAGTCCAGGGGGTTGCCCCGCTGGAAGATCATGCCGTTGATGCTGCTGGAGCCGCCGAGCACCTTCCCGCGAGCGTGGTAGATCCGCCGGCCGTTCATGTGCGGCTCCGGCTCGGACTCGTAGCGCCAGTCGTAGAAGCGGTTGCCGATGGGGAAGGGGAGGGCGGCGGGCATGTGGATGAACACGTCCCACGGATAGTCCGGCCGGCCGGCCTCCAGGACCAGCACCCGCGTGTCAGGGTCCGCGGAAAGCCGGTTGGCCAGGGCGCATCCCGCCGAGCCGCCTCCGACGATGACGAAGTCGTAGTGGTGTGACGTCATAGTGCCTCGTCTCATCGCACGTTTCACCAAATCGTAGCGTCATACGCACTGCGTTTCACTAGTCGCAACAGGAGATCTTTTCCTGCTGCGATCGACGAAGTTCCCCCAAGCACTTACAGTTTCGCTATGAGCAACGAGTCGGGCAGTGGCGGTGTGCAGTCGGTCGACAGGGCGATCAGCGTCCTCGAGATCCTCTCCCGCCGGGGCGAGGCCGGGGTGAGCGAGGTCGCGGCCGAGATCGACGTGCACAAGTCGACGGCGTTCCGGCTGCTCGGCGCGCTCGAGGCCCGCGGCCTGGTCGAGCAGGCCGAGGACCGCGGGAAGTACCGTCTCGGCTTCGGCATCATCCGCCTGGCCGGCGGGGTCAGCACGCAGATGGACGTCATCCAGCGCGCCCGGCCCGTCTGCCACCGCCTGGCCGAGGAGATCGGCGAGACGGTCAACATCGCCGTGCTCCGCTCAGCCTACGCCGTCAACCTCGACCAGGTCCGCGGCCCGTCGGCCGTCACCGCGTACAACTGGGTCGGCCAGATCACCCCGCTGCACGCCACCTCCAGCGGCAAGGTGCTCCTCGCCCACCTCGGCGACAAGGAGCGCGCCCGGCTGCTGGCCGACGTCCACCTGGAGAGCCTCACGCCGCGGACCGTCACCGACGTCGACAAGCTCCAGGAGCAGCTGACCGAGATCCGCGCCGCGGGCTACGGCTACTGCCTGGAGGAGCTGGAGGACGGGCTCAACGCCATGGCCGCGCCCATCCGCGCCTACCACGGCGAGGTCGTCGCCGCGGTCAGCGCCTCCGGGCCCGCCTACCGCTTCAGCGGCGAGCGCATGCGGGAGCTCGCCCCCGTCCTCATCGGCGGGGCCGGCGAGATCAGCCGCCGCCTGGGCTACGCGGGCTAGCTCGCACCAGCCGGATCACCACGCTCTTCGAGGTCGGGGTGTTGGACGTCTCGGCCACCGAGTCGAGCGGCACCAGCACGTTCGTCTCGGGGAAATAGGCCGCGCAGCAGCCGCGGGCCGTGGGATAGGCGATCACCCTGAACCCCGGGGCCGTGCGCTCGCCGTCGGGCCACTCGCTGACCAGGTCCACCAGGTCACCGTCGGCCAGCTCCCGCTCGGCCAGGTCGCCGGGGTGCACAAAGATAACCCGGCGGCCCGCCTTGACCCCGCGGTAGCGGTCGTCGAGCCCGTAGATCGTGGTGTTGTACTGGTCGTGGCTGCGGACCGTCTGGAGCAGCAGCCGCCCGGGAGGCACGCTCAGCACCTCCAGCTCGTTGACGGTGAAGTTGGCCCTGCCCGTGGCCGTCGGGAAGCGGCGCTCGTCCCTCGGCGCGTTGGGCAGCGCGAACCCGCCGGGCGCCCGCGCGTTGAAGTCCTCGAAGCCGGGGACGACCCGCGCGATGCGGTCCCTGATCGCGCCGTAGTCGCGCTCGAACTCCGCCCACGGCACGTGCCCGTCCTCGCCGAACAGCTCGCGGGCCAGCCGGCAGACGACCGACACCTCCGAGAGCAGGTGGGGTGAGGCGGGCCTGAGCGTGCCCCGGGAGGCGTGGACGAGCCCCATGGAGTCCTCGACGGTGACATAGCCGGCCTCGTCGCGCTCGGTGCGTCCCAGCACCGGCAGGATGAGCGCCTCCTCGCCGCACACCGTGTGCGAGCGGTTGAGCTTGGTGGACACCTGCACCGTCAGCCGGGTACGGCGCAGCGCCGCCTCCGTCACCTCGCTGTCGGGTGTCGCCCGGACGAAGTTGCCGCCCATGCCGAAGAAGACCTTGACCGTCCCGTCGCGCATGGCGCGGATCGCGTCCACCGTGTCGAGGCCGTGACGGCGTGGCGGCTCGAACCCGAACTCGTCGCGCAGCGCGTCGAGGAAGGCGGCCGAGGGCTTCTCGTAGATGCCCATGGTCCGGTCGCCCTGCACGTTGGAATGGCCGCGCACCGGGCACACGCCCGCCCCGGGGCGGCCGACGTTGCCGCGCAGCAGCAGGAAGTTGACCACCTCCCTGATCGTCGCCACCGAGTTGCGGTGCTGCGTCAGCCCCATGGCCCAGCAGACGACGACCGAGCCCGCCGCGCGGACGTCGCCGGCCGTCTCCTCCAGCTCCTCCCGCGACAGCCCGGTCGCCGCCAGGACCTTCTCCCAGTCGAGGCCGCGGATGTGCTTCTCCCACGCCTCGAACCCGTACGTGTGCTCGTCGACGAAGCGCCGGTCGACGCTGTCGAGAAGCAGCAGGGACAGCGCCTGGAACAGCGCCATGTCCCCGTTGAGCCGGATCTGCAGGAAACGGTCGGCGAGCTCGGTGCCGCGGCCCAGCCCGGAGGGACGCTGCGGGTTCTTGAAGCGCAGCAGGCCCGCCTCGGGCAGCGGGTTGACGGCGATGATCCGCGCCCCGCCGCGCTTGGCCCGCTCCAGCGCCGTCAGCATGCGGGGGTGGTTCGTGCCGGGGTTCTGGCCCACCACGAGGATCAGCTCGGCGCGGTGCAGGTCGTCCAGCGACACCGTGCCCTTGCCGATGCCCAGCGTCTCGGTCAGCGCCGAGCCGCTGGACTCGTGGCACATGTTGGAGCAGTCGGGCAGGTTGTTGGTGCCCAGCCGGCGCACGAGCAGCTGGTAGGCGAAGGCCGCCTCGTTCGAGGTGCGGCCCGAGGTGTAGAAGACGGCCTCGTCGGGACCGCCGAGGGCGCGCAGCTCCCTGGCGACGATCTCGAACGCCCGCGCCCAGCCGATCGGCACGTAGTGGTCGGAGCCGGGCGGCTTGTGCATCGGCTCCGTCAGCCGGCCCTGCTGGCCGAGCCAGTAGTCGCTGCGGACGGCCAGGTCGCTCACCGGGTGCGCGGCGAAGAACTCCGGTCCGACCCGGTGCGTGGTGGCCTCCTCGGCGACGGCCTTCGCGCCGTTCTCGCAGAACTCCGCCGGGCTGCGGTGCTCGCCCTCCGGCCAGGCGCAGCCGGGACAGTCGAAGCCGTTCTTCTGGTTGACCAGCAGCAGCGTCCGGACGGAACGGGCGGCGCCCATCTGACGCTGGGCGATCCGCATCGCGTTCCCCACCGCGGGCAGCCCGCCCGCCCAGTCCTTGGGCGGGCGGACGCGCGGCTCCTCCTCGTCCTCTCCGCTCACCACTAGCCGATCCGGTCCTGGACCCACTCGTGGAAGGCGCCGATGTGGTGCTCGCTCGGGACCAGCACGCCGCCCTCCGCGTACGTACGCGAACTCATCGCGGGCTGGCAGCGCTCGCAGGCGTCGAAATCCTGCTCGTTGACCCGATGGAAGAGCTCGACGGACTTGTCGAGGTCCTTGCCGCTCGCCACGACGCCGGGCAGGTACAGCCAGTCGCACTCCACCACCGTGCGGTCGACCGCGACGGGGAACATGCGGTGCAGGATAACGTGATCGGGCACCAGGTTGATGAACACCTGCGGCTTGACGGTGATCGCGTAGTAGCGGCGGTCCTGGTCCTCGCTCACGCCCGGGATGCGGTCGAGCCCGGCCGTGCCGTCGACGGTGAAGCCCTCGACCTGCTCGCCGAACTCGGCGCCATGGCCCACGAAGTACTGCGCGGCGTAGCCGTCGGCGAACTCCGGCAGGACCTCGGTCAGCTCGGGGTGGATCGTGGCGCAGTGATAGCACTCCATGAAGTTCTCGACGATGAGCTTCCAGTTGGCCTTGACGTCATAGACGATCCGCCGGCCCACCTCCAGCTCCGCCACACCGTAGTTGTCGATCATCTCCAGGGAGCCCAGCCGCTCCACCACCGCGCCCTGCACGTCCTGCTCGAACGACGGCGGGTTCTCGGCCAGGCAGACCCACACGTAGCCGAGCCACTCCCGCACGTGCGCCTTGACCAGCCCGTACCGCACCCGGTCCAGGTCGGCCATCTTGCTCAGGTTGGGCGCCGCGATCAGCTTGCCGTCGAGGTCGTAGGTCCACGCGTGGTAGGGACACTGGAAGGCGCGCTTCACCTCGCCCGACTCCTCCGTGCAGAGGGTCGCGCCGCGGTGCCGGCACACGTTGTAGAAGGCGCGGATCGACCCGTCACGCGCCCGGCTGATGATCAAATTCTCGGTGCCGACCTGCACCGTCTTGAAGGAGCCCGGCTTGGGCAGGTCGGACGAGCGCACCACGCAGAACCACATCGCCTCGAAGATGTTCTTCTGCTCCAGCGCGAAGAGCTCTGGATCGGTGTAGTAGCGGCCCGGCAGGGTGGGGATCACGCTGGAGGCCGTCGATGTTGAGGTGGTCACGGGAGTACTCCTCTGGGTACGTGCCGGGTCAGTGCCCTCGGCGGATCCAGTCCTCGAGCTGCGGAGCCTCGGCTCCGATGGTGGTGTCGTCGCCGTGGCCGGTGTGCACCACAGTCTCGGCGGGGAGCGTGAGCAGGGTCCGGCTGATCGACGCGATGATCGTCGGGAAGTCGCTGTACGACCTGCCCGTGGCGCCCGGGCCGCCCTGGAAGAGGGTGTCGCCGGAGAACAACGCGCCGAGCTCCGGCACGTACAGGCAGACCGCTCCCGGAGCGTGCCCCGGGGTGTGCAGGACATGCACGGCCAGGTCGCCGACCCGCAGGATCTGCCCGTTGGCCAGCGCCCGGTCCGGCGTCGCCGACGGGTGCGCGAGCTTCCACAGCACCTCGTCGTCCGGGTGCAGCAGCACGGGCGCCCCGGTGCGCGCGGCCAGCTCGGGCGCGGCGTTCACGTGGTCGTCGTGGGCGTGCGTGCACACGATCCCGGTCACGCGCCGGCCGCCCACGGCCCGCTCGATCGCGTCGGCGTCGTGGGCCGCGTCGACCACGAGCACCTGGTCGTCGTCGCCGATCAGCCAGACGTTGTTGTCGACGTCCCAGGTGCCACCGTCGAGGGAGAACGTCCCGGACGTGATGATTTTGTCCAGCACTGCGTCTATTTGGCCGGGCTCCGCCCGGCGGCTCTGATGGATGTCCTCGCTTCGCTGCGGATCCATCAGAGCACCACCACAGACCGCAGCACCTCGCCGTGGTGCATCTTGGCGAAGGCCTCCTCGACGTCCTCCAGGCCGATGGTCTCGGTGACGAAGGCGTCCAGCTCGAAGCGCCCCTGCAGGAAGAGGGAGACCAGCATGGGGAAGTCACGGCTGGGCAGGCAGTCGCCGTACCAGCTGGACTTCAGCGAGCCGCCGCGGCCGAAGACGTCGAGCAGCGGCAGCTCCAGCGTCATCTCCGGCGTGGGCACCCCCACGAGCACGGCCGTCCCGGCCAGGTCGCGGGCGTAGAACGCCTGCTTGAACGTCTCCGGCCGGCCGACCGCGTCGATCACCACGTCCGCGCCGAACCCGCCGGTGAGCTCCCTGATCCGCTCGACCGGGTCGGCCTCCTTGGCGTTCACGGTCTGTGTCGCGCCGAAGCCGCGCGCCCACTCCAGCTTCCGGTCGTCCACGTCGACGGCGATGATCGTGGTGGCGCCGGCCAGCCGCGCCCCGGCGACCGCCGCGTTGCCGACGCCACCACAGCCGATGACCGCGACCGAGTCGCCGCGGCCGACCGCGCCGGTGTTCACGGCCGCGCCGAGACCGGCCATCACGCCGCACCCGAGGAGTCCCGCGGCGGCCGGGGAGGCGGCCGGATCGACCTTGGTGCACTGCCCCGCGGCCACCAGCGTCTTCTCCGCGAACGCGCCGATGCCCAGCGCCGGGCTGAGCGGCGTGCCGTCCACGAGCGTCATCTTCTGGGTGGCGTTGTGGGTGGCGAAGCAGTACTGCGGGCGGCCCCTGAGGCAGGCGCGACAGGACCCGCACACCGCCCGCCAGTTGAGGATCACGAAGTCGCCGGGCGCGACCTCGGTGACGTCCGGGCCGACGGCCTCGACCACGCCGGCGGCCTCGTGGCCGAGCAGGAACGGGAAGTCGTCGTTGATGCCGCCCTCGCGGTAGTGCAGGTCGGTGTGGCAGACGCCGCACGCTTGCACCTTGACCAGCGCCTCGCCGGGACCCGGGTCCGGCACCAGGATCGTCTCCAGGCTGACCGGCTTGCCCTTGCCCGTCGCGACCACGCCGCGCACTTCATGAGCCATGATTCACTCCTGTTTCAGCCGGCCTGCACCGGCGCGGTCTCCAAATGGCGGCGCCAGCGGGTGAACAGCCGGACCTGGTTGACGCCGAGCACCGCCACCGGGCGCTCGCCCTGCCGGTAGACGGCGAGGAAGCTGCCGCCCGCCGGGTCGCCCTCCTCCACGGTCACCGTGTCCGCGTCGCGGGCGTGCCCGATGAACTGGATCTTCACGTCGAACTGGTCGGACCAGAAGTAGGCGGGGCGCGCGGGCTCGGGGCGGGCGGTCCCGCCGGACAGCAGGGTCGCCGCCGCGACGACGGCCCGCTGGCGGGCGCCGGTCCAGTGTTCGATCCGGTGGTGGCGGCCCTGCGCCGGGTCCCACCAGGCCGCGCAGTCGCCGACGGCCACGACGCCGGGGATCGAGGTGCCGCCGCCCTCGTCGCAGAGCACGCCGTCGCCCAGCTCCACCCCGCTGCCCCGCAGCCAGGCGGTGTTGGGGACGGCCCCGATCCCGGCGACCACGACGTCGGCGGGCAGGTGCGTGCCGTCCGACAGCCGTACGCCGTCGGCGCGGTCCGTGCCGGTCACCTCCGTCACCTGGACGCCGCGGACCAGCCGGACGCCGCGCTGCTCGTGCAGGCCGGCGATGGCCTGCGCCATCGTGAGGCCGATGACGCCGGCCAGCGGCGCCGGGCCGGACTCGACGAGCGTGACGTCGAGGCCGAGCTCCCGGGCGGAGGCGGCGACCTCGGCACCGATGAAGCCGCCACCGATCACCACCAGCCTCCTGGCGGTCCCGAGGTCGTCGCGCAGGGCGCGGGCGTCATCCAGGGTGCGCAGCGTGTGCACCCCGCGCAGCCCCTCGGTGCCGGGCAGCGTACGCGCGGCCGCGCCGGTGGCGATGACGACGCCGTCGGCCGCGAGGGAGGTCCCGTCGCTCAGCGTTATGCGGCGGGCGGCCGCGTCGAGGCGGGTGGCGGCCACGCCGAGCCGCCATTCGATGCCCGGCTCCTCGTCCTCGCCCTCCAGGGCCAGGTCGGCCTCACCGATCGCGCCCTTGAGGAAGTCCTTGGACAGAGGGGGGCGGTCGTAGGGCCGGTGCGGCTCCTCGCCGATGACGACGAGCCGCCCGCCGTAGCCCTGGCTGCGCAGGGCACGAGCCGTGAGCAGCCCGGCGAGCGAGCCGCCGACCACGCAGATCGTGTTCACGCCTGCCCCTTCAGGGTGACGCCGGGCGGAAGGTTGGGCGGCGCCTCCGACGGCACGACGTAGATGACGTCGTCCTCGACGACGACCTGGTGAGTGCGGACCGGCCGCTTGGCGGGCGGCGCGTCCACCTGGCCGGTGCGCAGGTCGAACCGCGAGGCGTGCAACGGGCACTCGACCTCGCAGCCCTCCAGCCAGCCGTCCGCGAGGGAGGCGTCCTGGTGGGTGCAGGTGTCGTCGATCGCGAGGATGTCCCCGTCGTCGGTGTGGAAGACGGCGATGGGCGGATCGACGTCGAGGCGGAGGGCCTCGCCTCGCGGCAGGGACGCGAGAGGGCACGCTGGGATCATCGTGGCACACCCCGGTTTCACAAAGAGCAACGTCTAGCGTTATACGCAACAGAGTGCGGGTGCGGAATGCGGATGTCAATACCGGTTTGCGGTGACCTGGGGCCGGATTTCTGTTTGCGGGAAAAGCTCCGAGCGTGGGCCTCCACGGCCTCCCGCTACGCCGTGGCCTGCGGGGATGACACGCTTCCCTCTTGTGGGCTTCCGGCACTCTTCGCGTAGGGTGGCCAGATGAAAGGTGCCGCCACCATGGCGTTCGTGGTGCTCGCGTCCATTTCGTGCGGCGGCGGGCAGTCGGCCCCCGCCGCCTCGTCCACCCAGAGCTCACCCACACAGGGCTCACCCATACAAAGCCCGCCGCCCGCCACCACGTCGACGACCGGCGAGGCCGGCGCCACCACCCCGGCTCCCACTCCGACGCCCACGAGGACCGGCCCACCGCCGTTCGCCGCCAAGGTCACCCCGATCGCCCGCAAACGCCTGCCGTACTCCTGGCGTCCCGGCTGCCCGGTCTCCTACAAGGACCTGCGCCTGGTCACGATGACGTACTGGGGCTTCGACGACCGCGCCCACACCGGCGAACTGGTCGTGCGCAAGACCGTCACCGACGACGTCGTGACCGTCTTCAAGAAGCTGTACGCCATGCGGTACCCGATCAGGCAGATGCGGCTCGTGGACGTCTACAAGGGCGACGACTACGACTCCATCGACGCGGACAACACCTCGGCCTTCAACTGCCGCGCCGCCACGGGATCGAGCAACTGGTCCAACCACGCGTACGGGGAGGCGGTGGACCTCAACCCGCGCGAGAACCCGTACGTGACCGCCTCGGGCAGCACCGCCCACGCCAACGCCAAGAAGTACGCCCACCGGCCGATGCGCGGCAAGGCCGTCATCAACCCGGGCGACCGCGTGGTGCGCACGTTCGCCTCGGTGGACTGGGGCTGGGGCGGCTCCTGGTCCGGCACCAAGGACTACCAGCACTTCTCCCGCAGCGGCCGCTGAGGGCTCGGGTCCCGTCAGCTGACGGGTTCGCCGACGCCTGGCAGGACCAGCTCGCCGAAGGCCCTCTGGTAGCCGGTCAGCTGCCGGGCCTGTCCCGTATCTGCGTCCACCGCGTACGTGGCCACGCGCTCCTTCGTCGCGTACACCACCGTGAACTCGTGTCCGCTCGTCCAGGGACCCGTGCTCAGGAGGGCGGTGTACTTGTTGTCCTTCGGCAGGCCGCGGATGGGGAGCGTGCGCACGACGCGTCCGCTCTTGACGTCGAGCACGGTCACGGTGCCGGTCTTCAGGTCACGGTTCCTTCGGTCCCAGTGCACGGCGATCACGGTGCGGCCGTCGGGGCTCACCTCGTTGAACATGATGTACGGACCCTTGAAGCGCACCGGCTTGCCGCCTCCGGTGACGGGCATCAGCCACAGGTCCGTCTTGACGTACCGGACCAGCTCGACGACGCCGCCCTTGGCGCTGACCACCTCGTACTTGCCGTTCAGCGACACCGTCCTGCCGGTGCGCACGTCGATCAGAGTTCCGGGATCCTTGCTGCCCTCGCGAGGGTCGAAGACCACGTACCGGCCGTCGTCGGAGACCACGAGCATGGAGCCCGCGCCGATCCGGTCCTCCGTGATCGGGACGGGAGAGGTCACCTCGGTGCCGGTCATCAGGTCACGGATCACGTGGGCCTGGGCCTGACGGCTGTAGTAGGCGAGCATGCGCCCGTCCCGGCTGATCGAGACCGGCACCCTCCACTCCTTGGTGGTCATGGCGAGCGCCTGCGGCACGCGGTAGGTGGCGCCGGCGGCGGTGACCACACGCCACTCGACGTCGTCGCAGTTCAGGCTCCTCTGCGTGGTCACCTCGCACCGCGTCTGGTACGCGTGACTGAGCGGCCCGACCTTCCCGGCGGGCAGGTCCGGCACCGTGGCGGCGTCCTGGGACGCGGCCGGCTGCTGATGCTGCCAGGGAACCGTGGTGGCGACCGTCGCCGCGGCCAGCACCAGCGCCGTGCCCAGGGCCGCCGCGCCCGTGGTGAGGCGGCGGCGCCTGCGGTAGCCGGCGATGGCCACGTCGGCCAGGTTGACCAGGGGCGCCTCGTCGGCGATGTCGTTCAATGTCTCCCGCAGCCGCGTCACCGCGCCACCTCCACGATCTCCCGTTCGGACAGCAGGTGCGCCAGCTCGGGCGCCACGGCGCGCAGCCGGGCCAGCGCGTGGTGGGTCTGGCTCTTGACGGTGCCGACGGAGCACCCGAGCAGCTCGGCCGTCTGGGCCTCGCTGAGGTCCTCACGGAAGCGCAGCACGATCACGGCCCGCTGCTTGGGCGTCAGCCGGTCCAGGGCCTGGCGCAGCACGATGCGGTCGAGCGTGGCGTCGTCGTGCGAGACGCAGCGTTCGGGCGGGTCGCTGCTCGGCACCTCGGGGCGTGGGCGCCGCTTCCAGGAGATGTACTGGTTGACCAGCGCCTTGCGGGTGTACGCCTCGGGGTTGCCGTCCTTCGACAGCTTGTGCCACTGCCGCACCACATTCATCAGGACGCTCTGCAGCAGGTCCTCGGCGAGGTGGGCGTCGCCCGTCAGCAGGTACGCGGTGCGCATGAGCGCCTGCTGGCGGGCGAGCACGAACTCGCGGAAGCCGTCGTGACGATCCAAGGTGATCTCCTCTCGCCCGTTGCCAACGCCACCTGGCGGGCGAAAGGTTGCAGGTGTCCGTCACAGGGGTTTGCCGGCCCGCATCCCCAGCACGCGGGGGGCGGGGCCGTCCGGGGGCTCGACGGTGCGGGTGATCACCAGCGTTCTGGCCGGTTCCTCCGGGGCGGCTACCCGGCGATCTTACGTCAGCGGGTTCCAGCCGTCCGGGCCCGCGAGGTAGCGCTGCGGGGTGAGGGCCGCCGCCTGGGCGTCGGTGAGCTGGGGGCGGTTGGCGTTCACCCCCGCGCCCGGCCCCGTGTTGCGGTACTCCGACAGGCGGGCGTCGCGCCAGCTCAGGCCGGACATGTCCGTCCAGGGGGCCGGCTTGACGTGGGCGCCGAGCGTCGACTCCCTGACCAGCACCTGGCCGCGGGCCGTGGTGGAGCCGCCGGCGGGCCAGGGGCGGCCGAGGTACGCGGACTGCGCGGGCAGGTCGCCCACCAGGGTGCTGCGGTAGATCAGGAACCCGTACGGGTTGGCGATCTCGGTGCTGGCGGCCGTGACGTAGCCGTTGTTGCTGCTGCTGCCACGGTTCAGCGACCTGATCGTGCACCGGTCGAACACCGCCGTGCCGCGGCCGAAGATGAAGTCCACGTCCCCTTCGACGTAGCAGTTGCGGTAGTACTGCCGCGACACGGTCGTGGTGGACGGCGAGTTGGCGTACAGGGTGTCCTGGTTGCCCAGGAAGCGGACGTTGTCGAAGATCAGCCGGTCGCCGGTGGTGCGGACGGCGACGGCCTGGCTGTTGCCGTGGGCCCGCTCGTCGTAGGCGTTCTGGAACGTGAGGTTCCGCGCGACGAAGTCGTTGCCGGACACGACGACGCTGGCGCTGCCGGACGTGCCGTACGTACCGCTGCCGTCCGGTTTCGGGGTACTCGCGGCGTTGTCGTACGTGATGACCACGTCGCGCGGGTCACCGGTCGCGCCCACCAGCGAGATGTTCGGCTTGTTCGCCGGTACGGTCACCACCTCCCGGTACGTGCCCTTCCTGACCAGGATGGTCACCCGCGAGGACGACCCTGCGGGCACGGCGTCGATGGCGGCCTGGACGGTGCGGTGGTCACCTGTGCCGTCGGCGGCCACGACGAGGTCCCGGCGCGCGGTGGCCCCGGCCGCGGCGGTGGGGGCTGCCGCGGCCGGGGCGGTGAGGGTTGAGGCGGCGGCCAGTGTCGCGACCGCGAGTGCGAGGACGGGTCTCATGTGCGCTCCTTGACCGGAGGTGCCAGATGCCTACCTTGCGATGTGCACGGTGAATCCCTCGAAGATCGCCTGTCCCGTCCCGTCGCCCTCGGCGAACAGGCCGAGCACCGCCCCCACCCAACGGCCCTGCGTGGCGTGGAACGGCTCGCCGAGCGGGCGCAGGCCGTCCCCCGTGTCGGCCAGGAACGTGACGACCGCGCCCTCCCCGACGCGCGCGCCGAGGGTGACGGCCGTCCCCTCGGGCACGGCCACCCGCGCCGAGCCCGCGCGCACGACGGCGGACCCGTCCGGCGCCGGCTCGACCGCCACGGAGGCGGAGGTGTGGCCGACGACGGCCAGCCCGGCGCGGCCCGCGCCCTTGAGCGTGACCCGCGTGGTGACCGTGCAGGGGTCGCCGGGGAGCCGCTGCGTGAGGACGGCCGGGCGCTCCCGCAGGTCCGCGGGGCCGGGCACGCAGGTCAGCCGGAGCGTCCCGTCGCGCAGCTCCCACCAGGAGGGGTCGGGGTTGGCCTGCCAGCTCCACTGGAGGCCGAGGCCGGGCCCGGCGAAGTCGTCGGACGTGGCCGGCGCGGCCGGCTCCCCGCCGGGCACCGGCAGGGGACCGTCCGGCACCGGCACGCCGTTCGCGCCCATGACCGGCCAGCCGTCCCGCCACTCCATCGGCTGGAGGTGCACGACCCGCCCGTACGCGCCGCGGTCCTGGAAGTGCATGAACCAGTGCTCGCCGGACGGCGTGTCCACCCAGCCGCCCTGGTGCGGGCCGTTCACGTCGGTGCCGCCCTGCTCCAGCACGATCCGGTCCTCGTACGGGCCGAAGATCGAGCGCGACCGGAAGACCGACTGCCAGCCGGTCGCCACGCCCCCGGCCGGGGCGAAGATCCAGTAGTGGCCGTCGTGCCGGTAGAGCTTTGGGCCCTCCAGCGTGCGGTAGCCGGGCAGCAGGTCGGCGTCGACGATGAGCGTGCCCTCGTCGAGCACCTCGCGGGCGTCCGGTGACATGCGGTGCAGGGTGAGCCGGTTGCTCACCCCCGCCCGGCTTCTGGCCCAGGCGTGCACGAGGTAAGCCTGGCCGTCCTCGTCCCACAGGGGGCACGGGTCGATGAGGCCGAGCCCGGGCTTGACCAGGTGCGGCTCGGTCCACGGCCCAAGCGGGTCCGCGGCGTTCACCTGGCAGATCCCCACGTCGGGGTCGCCGTAGAAGATCCAGAAACGGCCGTCGTGGTGGCGCAGCGACGGGGCCCACACGCCGCAGCCGGGTCGCACGTCGTCGTGTCCCCGGGTCACGGCGTGGCCGATGATCGTCCAGTTGACCAGGTCGCGGGAGTGCAGGATCGGCAGCCCCGGCACCTTGGTGAAGCTGGAGGCGGTCAGGTAGAAGTCGTCGCCGACGCGGATCACGTCGGGGTCCGACCAGTCCGCGTTGAGCACGGGGTTGCGGTAGCGGGAGGAAAGGCCGAGGGCCACGGTGGAACTCTCCTGGGTCAAAGTTGTGCAACCGGTTGCACAAAACGATCCGCCCGCGGAGAGGTGACGTCAATGGGACGCGGCCGGATCCGGCGCGCCGAGCAGCGGAAACGCCCGAACCTCGAAATTTTCGCACCCCCGGGGGTGGCAGGGACGCGATGCTGCAGGCACAGTTGGGGACATGACGGCCGAAAGCACGCCACCCCCGTTGCCCAAGCTGGCAGTCATCGCCCGCGAGGCCGGAGTGTCCGTCGCAACCGTTTCCAAAGCTCTCAACGGCCGGTCGGACGTCTCCGCGCACACCCGCCGCCTCGTCGCCGACGTGCTGGAACGCCGCGGCTACCCCCGTCAGCGGCTCAAGCAGCGCCGCGGCAGCCTCGTCGACGTCATGCTCCAGGGCCTCGACTCGCCGTACGCGCTGGCGGTCCTCGGCGGCGTCGAGGACGCGGCCTGGCGGCTGGGCATCGACGTCGTCGTCTCCTCCGTGACCGGCCGCACCAAGAACGGCCGGCCGCCGGCCGCCTGGCTGGACCGGATGAGCGCCCGCGACAGCGCCGGCATCCTGCTCGTACGGACCGCCCCGACCGCCTCCCAGCGCTCCTGGCTGACCGACCGCGGGATCCCCGCGGTCATCGTGGACCCGCGCCGCGAGCCCCCGCCCGGCGTGCCCGTCGTCGTCTCCGCCAACCAGGCCGGCGCCCGGTCGGCGGTCGAGCACCTAGTCGGCCTCGGCCACCGGCGCATCGCCGTCGTCACCGGCCGTCCCGGCGTGCCCTGCGCCGTCGAGCGGCTGGCCGGGTACCGGGAGGCCATGGCCGGAGCGGGCCTGCCCGTGGACCCGCGCTGGGAGGTGTGCGGCAACTTCCGGGGCGAGGAGGCCCTGCGGGCCACCCGCGAGCTGCTCGACCGGCTGCCGGACCCGCCGACCGCCGTCTTCGCCTGCTCCGACGCGATGGCCGCCGGGGTGTGCCAGGCGCTCGCCGAGCGCGGCCACCGGGTGCCGGAAGACGTCAGCGTGGTCGGCTTCGACGACTCCGTGGCCGGGACGCACGTCACGCCCCCGCTGACCACCGTCCGCCAGCCTTGGAACGGCCTGGGCGCCGCCGCGCTGACCGCCCTGCTGTCGGCGGACGCCCCGGCCCGGGTCGAGCTGCCCACCACCCTCGTCGTCCGCGCCAGCACCGCCGCTCCCCGCTGATCTCCTTGGCGGTGCCCGCGCCGCCGCGGCACCTAGGCTGAGACTTCCTGGGCGTTCCAGGAACGCCCGTGAACGGGGGGAGAAGCGAGACCATGGCGGCTGGCGACGGCGACGGGTGGACGGAGTGCGGGCGGGGCCACCGGCACTGGGGGCTGCACGGCGCCTCCGGTCTGCTGGCCGTCCACCACGACGCGGACGGCGTGCCGTACGTGCTCATGCAGAAACGCTCGTGGTGGAGCCACCACGGCGGCACGTGGGGCCTGCCGGGCGGCGCGCTCGACAGCCACGAGGACGCCGTCGCCGGGGCGCTGCGCGAGGCCCACGAGGAGGCGGCGCTGCCCGCCGACACCCTGCGGGTCAGGGGCGTGTACGTGGACGACCACGGCGGGTGGGCGTTCGAGACGGTCATCGCCGAGGCGCCCGAGCTGCTGCCCGCCGTGCCCGCCAACCGCGAGAGCGACGAGCTGCGCTGGCTGCGCCTGCCGGAGATCTCCGCGATGCGACTGCACCCCGGGTTCGCCGAGACGTGGGGACAGGTCCAGGAGGAGCTGCGGCCCGAGACGCTGGTCCTCGACGTGGCCAACATCGTCGGCGCCCGCGCCGAGCACGGCTGGTGGAAGGACCGGCTCGGCGCCGCCACCCGCCTGCTGGAGGAGGTGGCGCGGCTGGGCCTGTCCCACCCCGTGCTGGAACGCTGGTACCCGCGGATCGTGGCCGTCGTGGAGGGCGGCGCCCGCGAGGTGCCGGACGTGCCGGGCGTCCAGGTGGTGGCGGCCACGGGCAGCGGCGACGACGCCATCGTGGAGGTCGTACGCCGGGCCCGGCCGTGGGAGCGGGTGCTCGTCGTGACCGCCGACCGGGGCCTCAAGGAGCGCGTCACCGACCTCGGCGCCACCACCGCCGGCCCCCGGTGGCTGCTCTCACAGCTCGACCGGTAGGAGCCGCCGCTCCGGTACCCCGGCGGCACGGCAGCCGCTAAGGTGGTGTGCGCACTGGAGGGTTCGCATAGTGGACGAGTGCAGCCGCCTTGAAAGCGGCCAGGTCAGCGATGGCCTCGTGGGTTCGAATCCCACACCCTCCGCTCGGCTCCGGCGCCCCCGGGCGGCCTAGTCGCGCATCCCGGGGGCCGCCACGGTCTCCCTCGCCCCGGCGAAGCCGTCGCCCACGTACGCCGCGAGCTGCAGGAAGGCGTCCCGCGTGGGCTCCTGCAGCCGGTCCAGGTCGATCTCCGCGCCCTCCTCCAGATGCGGGTCGTACGGCACGCGGATCACCGCCCGGCACCGGGCCGCGAAGTGGGCCTCCAGCTTGTTGATGTCGACCGCCGACTTCGTGCGCGGCCGCACGCTGCACAGCACGACGGTGGCGTCGCGCACCAGGTCGCCGTAGTGGTGCGCCTCCAGCCAGTCGAGCGTCGCAGACGCGGCCCGCGCGCCGTCCACCGACGGCGAGCTGACCAGCACGATCTGGTCGGCCAGGCCGAGCACGCCGCCCATCGCGGAGTGCAGCAGGCCGGTGCCGCAGTCGGTGATGCAGATGGAGTAGAAGTTCTCCAGCACCTGCGAGACGGCCTGGTAGTCGGCGCCGCTGAACGCCTCCGACACCGACGGGTCGCGGTCGGAGGCCAGCACCTCCAGCCGCGAGGGCGCCTGCGAGGTGAACGCCCTGATGTCGACGTACCTCTTGACCTGCTCACGCTCGTTGAGCAGGTCGCGGACCGTCGCCGAGGTCTCCAGCGCCAGCTTGTCGGACAGGGTGCCGCGGTCGGGGTTGGCGTCGACGGCGATGACGCGGTCGCCGCGCGTCGAGGCGAGCGTCGCGCCGAGGCCGACCGTGGTCGTCGTCTTGCCGACGCCGCCCTTCAGGCTGAGGACGGCCACCCGGTGGTGACCCGTGGCGACCGGTGTGCGGGCCCTGGACAGCAGCTCGCGGCGGCGGCGCACCTCCGGCGGCTCACCCGGCTTGATCCAGCCGCCGGACGCCTTGTAGACCAGGCGCCGCCAGCCCTTGGACGGGGCGTTGCGGCGGCCCCTCAGCAGGGTCTCGGGGTCCAGGCTCTCGGCGGTCGGCTTGCCGGTGACGGGCGGGCGCGGGGACGCGCTGAAGACCGGGACGGGGGCCGGGCGGCGCGGCCTGGGCGCCGACGGCTCGGCCCGCGGCGCGGGGGGCTGAGCCGCCGCGTGCGGGGGCGGCTCGGGGAGGTCCCGCGTCTCGGGGTGCCGCGGTGGCTCCGGACGGTCGAGCCCGCTGCCCTGGGCGGCCCGGCGACCGGACGACGGGGCGCCGAACGCGGGCGGATGGGCGAGGGGCCTGACCTCGACGGTGTGCCGGTCCTCGTCGTCGTCCACGGAGGGAGCGAAGGGGGTGTCCTCGTCGCCGTGGGGGCCGGCGGCGGTGATGCCGTGGCCGGGCTCGGGTTCCTCGTGGCGGGAGCGGGACCGGGTGGGCCGGGTGTCGTCGGGTACGTCCTCGGCGGCCGGTGCGTCCTCGGTGGACCACGCGTTCCCGGCCGAACGTGCGTTCTCTGCCGACCGCGCGTTCTCGGGGGAACGTGCGTTCTCCGCCGACCGTGCGTCGCCCGTCGGGCGCCCCTCATCCGTCGGGCGCCCCTCACCCGGCGGCCGTACCTCGTCCGACGGACGCGTCTCGGACGGCCGTGGGGCGAACAGCGGCGTGTCGGACGGCGGCACCGGGCGCGGCTCCCACGCGGACGGAGGCCGCACATTGGGAGAGGTCGCGTCCGGGGAGTCCGGGTCGGACGCCGCGACGCTTCCCTCGGAGACGCCCGCCTCCGAGCGCTGGGACTCCGGACTGCGGTCCTCGGAGGTGTGCGTGTCGGAGGGGCGGGCCTCGGCGGAAGGGGTCTCCGAGGGGCGCGTCTCGGACCTCCGCGTCTCGGGGAGGCCGGGCTCGGAGGTCTCGGCCGGGCGCGTCTCGGAAAGGCGGGCCTCGGACGGGCGCGTCTCGGAGGGGTGGGTCTCGGACGGGCGCGTGTCGAAGGCGTTGAAGCGCTCCGGCGGCAGCGGCCACTCCAGGGGCTCCGGCCACCCGGCGCGCTCCTCAGCCGTCCGTCCCCCGGCGGCGGCCGGGTCGTCGCCCTCGCGCGCCGGCCGGGGCTCGGGCAGCGAGGGGTACGTGTCGGCGTCGTCGGCCCGGGGCAGCGGCTTGAGCGGCTCCAGGAACCCGTCGGGCCCCGCCGACGCCAGGTCGTCCCGGTCGTCCCGTGGCTGCGCGTCGAACGGCGCCGCGGGCGTCTCGAACGCCGACGCCTCGCCGAACGAGCCCTGCCGCCGACCGTGCTCCAGACCGTATCCGGACGTCTGGTCGTACCCGGAGGTCTGCTCGTACCCCGACGTCTGGCCGAACGGCGACGGCGGCTCCAGCCACTGCGTGGAGGCCTCACTCTCGCGCCCGGCCCCCTCCTCCCCCACGTCGGCCCCCGCGCCGGACGCCGTGTCAGGGTCGTACAGCGACCCGGCCGCGGCGCGGAACAGCGGCTGCGGCGGCACCTCCGGCGGCGTCACCGACCGCCACGGGTCCTGCGGGTACGGCGAAGCGGACTGCTCGTCGGCGGAGCCGGCGGAGCCGCCCGGGACGGACGCCTCCTCCGTCTCCTTGATCGCATCGAGCCAGGCAAGCTGCTCCTCGAGCGATTCCTCGCGATCGTGTCTCGCCACCGTGTTCCCCCTCGGCTGGGTGTAAAGGGGCAGCAAATATTCTGAAGATTAACGCCATGTGTTCCCATGGTCGCAGCCAACCCGGAACTTCTTTGCCCGGTTACGGTGGTGACATGCGAGCCATCGAGATCGTCCGGCCCGGCGGCCCAGAGGTCCTGGAGTGGCGCGAGGTGCCCGACCCGCGTCCTGAGCAGGGCCAGGTCGTCATCGACGTGGCCGCGGCCGGGGTCAACAGAGCGGACGTGCTCCAGCGGAAGGGGTTCTACGACCCGCCTCCCGGCACCCCGCCGTACCCGGGGCTGGAGGTCTCCGGCGTGGTGGCGGAGGTCGGCGCGGGCGTGCCGGGGTTCGCGCCCGGTGACGAGGTCTGCGCGCTGCTGGCCGGCGGCGGCTACGCCGAGCGGGTGGCCGTGCCGTGGGAGCAGGTGATGCCGGTGCCCGAGGGCGTCCCGCTGGTGGACGCGGCGGCGTTGCCGGAGGTGGCCTGCACGGTGTGGTCCAACGTGTTCATGCTGGCCCGGCTGCGCAAGGGCGAGACGCTGCTGGTCCACGGCGGGGCGAGCGGGATCGGCACGTTCGCGGTGCAGCTCGCCAAGGCGCTCGGCTCACGGGTGGTGGCCACGGCCGGCGGCGAGGCCAAGCTGCGGCGGCTGCGGGAGCTCGGCGCGGACGAGACCATCAACTACCGCGAGCAGGACTTCTCGGACCTGGTGCGGGCCGACGTGATCCTCGACATCATCGGCGGCTCCTACCTGGCCGGCAACCTCAAGGCACTCAACACCGGCGGCCGCCTGACGATCATCGCCCTCCAGGGCGGCGCCAAGGCCGAGATCGACCTCGGCGTCCTGATGACCAAGCGCGCGTCGGTCCACGGCACCACGCTGCGCGCCCGGCCCGTCGAGGAGAAGGGCGTCATCGTGCGCAGCGTCGCGGACAACGTCTGGCCGCTGGTCGGCGCGGGGGCGGTGCGTCCCGTGGTGCACGCGCGGGTTCCGATGAGCGACGCGGCCGAGGCGCACCGGCTGCTGGATTCCGGTGAGCACATCGGCAAGATCCTGCTAGTACGGTGAAACCTATGAGTGCTGAGGACAACAACACCTCTCGCATCGTGGTGGTCGGTCCCGACTTCCAGGGCCAGAGTGACAGTGGTGAAGAGGAGCGCTCGGTCACCAACCTGGTCGAGCAGCCCGCCAAGGTCATGCGTATCGGCAGCATGATCCGCCAGCTTCTGGAGGAGGTCCGCGCGGCCCCTCTGGACGAGGCGAGCCGCAAGCGGTTGAAGGAGATCCACCAGTCCTCGATCAAGGAACTGGAGGACGGCCTGGCGCCCGAGCTGGTCGACGAGCTGGAGCGGCTGTCGCTGCCGTTCACCGACGACAACGGCACGCCGCCGAGCGACGCGGAGCTCCGCATCGCCCACGCGCAGCTCGTGGGCTGGCTTGAGGGGTTGTTCCACGGGATCCAGACCACGCTGTTCGCGCAGCAGATGGCGGCCAGGGCCCAGTTGGAGCAGATGCGCAGGGCGCTGCCCGGCGTGCCGCACGGTGACGCCCCGCCTGGAGGCTCCGGCCCCTACCTGTAGCCGGGGGACGGCCCGTAGAGCCGCTCCAGCACGCGGGCCACTCCGTCGTCGTCGTTGGCCGCCGTCACATGATCGACCGCGGCCAGCACGCCGGGATGCGCGTTGGCGACCGCGTACGACGTGCCTGCCCAGCTCAGCATGGGCAGGTCGTTCGGCATGTCGCCGAACGCCACGACCTCCGACGGCTTGATCTCGTGCCGCTCCGCGAGCACGGCCAGCGCCGTGGCCTTCGTCACACCGTGAGCGCTCATCTCGATGAGGCTGCGGCCGCTGGAGTGCGTGGCGGTCACGAGGTGCCCCACGAGCTCGTGGACGGTCGCGTGCAGCGTGTCGGGGTCCATGTGAGGGTGCAGGGCGAGCAGCTTGGCGCAGGGCTGCGACGTCAGCGTGCCGGCGCCGACGCGCAGCCCTCCGACGGCCTTGCTGTCCCAACCGCCGAGCGGGAATTGGGACTCATGCGCAAATCCCCCCTCATACTCGACCGAAAATGCGAGTTCGGGCACGTTCGCTCTTAGCTGAGCGACGACTTGTTCCAGTACATCCACCGCGATCAGGTGCGATTCGACTATGCGTTCCGTATGCAGGTCGTAGATCAGTGCTCCGTTTGCACAGATTGCCAGCCCTCGGTGACGCAGCGCACCGGCCACTCCGCTCATCCACCGCGGCGGCCGGCCGGTGACGAACACCAGCATGGCGCCCGCCTCCTCGACTCTGGCGAAGGCCGCAGCCGTCCGGGGAGAGATGGTTCCGTCAGCGCGCAGGGCGGTGCCGTCGAGGTCGGTGGCCACGAGACGCGGCGCGGGGAGACTCTGCATAACACGTTCCAGTTTGCCGGGTGATGCCGCCGGCCAGAAATCTTCCCAGGGACGGGAACACCGACGCGCCAGAATGGTGTTAGATGTGGAGGCGTTGTATTAGCTGATCCCGTAGTGAAAACCAGCATGACTTTGTCTGAGCCACCCCGGGTTGCTGCTGTACGACACACCGGGACCCGCGAGGTGCGGGTCCCATAGATTCACATCCTGAGGGAGAGCTTTTATGGCTCAGGGAACCGTCAAGTGGTTCAACGCTGAGAAGGGCTTCGGCTTCATCGCCCCGGACGGCGGTGCGCCGGACGTGTTCGTGCACTTCTCCGAGATCGTCGGCAACGGCTACCGCAGCCTTGAAGACGGCCAGCGGGTCGAGTTCGAGATCACGCAGGGCCAGAAGGGGCCGCAGGCCTCTCAGGTCCGTGCCATCTGACCTGTAGCAGCGAGATAGGCCGGGGTTCGCTTCCAGCGAACCTCGGCCTTTCGCGTACCCGGGGCAGCCCGCTCACCTGATCACGAATGTGACTCAACTCACGGATCGCCGAACCCGCGCCCCTGGACGATCATCGACCCAGGCATGACGTACGCGTGGTTGTGCCACCCGGCGACCGTGACCGGCAAGCCGGGTGACGTCGCGGGGCTCGTGGTGGCCCCGCCACTGGTGGCCCTCCTCTTCCTGGGACGGGCCGACCTGGCCGCCACCCTGATCACCGGGACGCTGTTCACGCTCGCCAAAACGACGTAGACGGGCGCGTAGGCGGCCTCCCATGTCTTCACCCTCGTGGCGGGTCCGTCGCGCGTCCTGGACGATTCCACGGACCTCCTGGCCCTGCCCGCGCTCGCCCTGGCCTGACGGGTACGGCGGCGCACCCTCCACGCCGACGCAGGCTGCATCGTGTTCAGCACCGACTCCGTCGGACGCGGCCGCGAGACGGTGAACGGCATGGCGTCCACGGACGCTGGCCCACGCGGCCACAGGAGAAGGCGTGCGTGCCGGGCGACGCGCGGCGCTGCTACGCCATCGTGCCGGGGCCGGATGGCCGTGAGGGAGTCCGGCGACAGAGGCCGGACCTGGCGCACCTCGTGGGAGCTCTCCGAGGGCCGGCGCGAGCTCCTCGCCAGGGGTCGCCGTCCTCGTCGGACGCGAAGCCGTCAAGGAGGACGCCCTGATAACCGCCGCCGTCGAGGCCGCGCGACGCCCTGAGACGTGACACGCCGACCCCCCCGTCCCATGGGGGCGGGGGCGTCGGCGCAGGGCGCACAGAGGGGGCGGCGGGCGGGCGGCGACCCAGGGCCCGAGAACTCCAGGTCCGGGCCACACGTCCGGCTACTTGGACGGCTCCAGCACCTCGAGGCCCACGTACGGGCGCAGCGCCTTCGGCACCACGACCGAGCCGTCGGCCTGCTGGTGGTTCTCCAGGATGGCGACGATCCAGCGCGTGGTGGCCAGCGTGCCGTTGAGCGTGGCCACGTGCTGCGGCTTGCCGTCCTTGTCGCGGAAGCGCACCGCCAGCCGCCGGGCCTGGAACTCCGTGCAGTTGGAGGTCGAGCTCAGCTCCCGGTAGCGGCCCTGGCTGGGGATCCACGCCTCGCAGTCGAACTTGCGCGCCGCCGACATGCCGAGGTCACCCGCCGCCGTGTCGATGACCCGGTAGGGCAGCTCCAGGGCGTCGAGCATCTCCTTCTCCCAGGCCAGCAGCCGCCGGTGCTCCTCACGGGCGTCCTCGGGCCGTACGTAGGAGAACATCTCCACCTTGTCGAACTGGTGGACGCGGATGATGCCCCTGGTGTCCTTGCCGTACGAGCCCGCCTCGCGGCGGAAGCAGGACGACCAGCCGGCGTAGCGCAGCGGCAGCTCGTCGGCGTTGAGGATCTCCTGGGCGTGGTAGCCCGCCAGCGCCACCTCCGAGGTGCCGACCAGGTAGAGGTCGTCCTCGGGCAGGCGGTAGATCTCCTTGTCGTGGGCCACGTGGAAGCCCGTGCCCTGCATGGTGTCCGGCTTGACCAGCACCGGAGTGATCATGGGTGTGAAGCCGCTGGCGATGGCCTGCTGCATGGCCATGTTGAGCAGGCCGAGCTGGAGCCGGGCGCCGACGCCCTTGAGGAAGAAGAACCGCGAGCCGGACACCTTGGCGCCCCGCTCCATGTCGATGGCGTCGAGCAGCTCACCGATCTCCAGGTGGTCCCTGGGCTCGAAGTCGAACCGCCGCGGCTCGCCGTAGGTCTCCAGGACGACGTAGTCGTCCTCGCCGCCGTGCGGGGCGTCCTCCTCGACGAGGTTGGGCACGGTCTGCACGAGCTCGTCGAGCTGCGCCCCGAGCGCCTCGGCCTCGGCCTCGGCGGCCTTGACCCCGGCCGCGAGGTCCTTGGCCCGGGCCAGCAGCGCGGCCTTCTCCTCGCCCTGCGCCTTGGACACCGACTTGCCGAGACTCTTCTGCTCGGCGCGCAGCGACTCGAACCTGGTCAGCGCGGAGCGTCGGCGCTCGTCGAGGTCGAGCAGCGTGTCGACGACGGCGTCGTCCTCACCGCGGGCACGCTGCGACGCCCGGAGCCGGTCGGGGTCCTCACGAAGGGTACGCAGGTCAATCACAAGGAAAGGCTACCGGCGCGAGGCGTCTCCTCGCCCCTCTATTCGGCCTCAGACCTGACCGGCGCGGATCCGGGCCAGCCAGTCGCCCGCCTCGGCGAACTCCTCGTCGGCCGTGCCGGGCTTGACCCTCGGCACGACCCCGTCGGCCCGCGGATAGCTGCCGAGGAAGCGCACCTCGCCGCAGACGCGGTGCAGGCCCGCGATGGCCTCACCGACGCGGGCGTCGGCGACGTGGCCCTCGAAGTCGAAGTGGAAGAAGTAACGGCCGATGCCGTCGCCGGTGGGCCGCGACTCGATGCGCGTCAGGTTGACGCCGCGCACGGAGAACTCGGTCAGCATCTCCAGCAGCGCGCCGGGGTGGTCGTCGGCCAGGAAGACGACGAGCGTGGTGCGGTCGGAGCCGGTCGGCTCGGGCAGGGGACGGCCGGGACGGGCCACCTTGACGAACCGCGTCACCGTGTCGGTGCGGTCGCCGATGTCGCCTGCCAGCTCCACCAGGCCGTAGTGCTCGCCCGCGATGCGGGCCGCGATCGCCGCGTCGTACGGGGAGCCGGGCAGCGACACCTCCTGGGCCGCGGCGGCCGTCGAAGGCGCCGCCACCACCACCGCGTCGGGCAGCTCGCGCGAGAGGTACGCGCGGCACTGCGTGATCGCAGCGGGATGGGTGTAGACGCGCTTGATGTGTGGGATCTCCGTGCCGGGCCGGGCCAGCAGCGAGAAGCGCACCGGCAGCAGCAGCTCGGCGTCGATCAGCAGGGGCTCGCCCCAGGCGAACTCGTCGAGTGTCGTGGTGATCGCGCCCTCGACGGAGTTCTCCAGCGGAACGACCGCGCCGTCGGCCTCGCCGCCGCGGACCGCCGCCAGCGCGGCGCTCACGGTCGCGCAGGGCAGACGCTCGGCACCGGGGTCCAGGAGCCGCAGGGCTTCCTCGGTGAAGGTTCCTTCGGGCCCGAGATACGCGAGTCTGGGCATGACTACAGAGTATCCGCAGCTTGTCGAGGTGCGCGCGGCTTTGCCGCGACCGACCCGAGCCCGAGCCGGGCGGCCCGCACCGCCTCCTCCTCTTCCGGCGACAGCGGCTGCTCACCCTTGCCGCCCACCACGCACCGCACGTACGTGCGGGTCTCGGAGCAGCCGTTGATCGAGGTCAGCACGATGCCGTCGCCCAGGCCGTTGATCATCGCGACGGAGAACGACAGGCGGCCGGCCATCTCCTCCAGCGCGTCGTACCGGCACACGGCCACGTCGCGGATGGCCCTCAGGTCGCCCGCGGCGACGGACGCCTGCCGTACGAGCATGCGGCGGCAGTCGTCGAGCTCCTCCCGGGCCCGCCGGAGCGCCAGGTAGCCCATGACCACGCCGCCCGTCGCTGCGGCGGCGCACATCCCCACGGCAATCAGCACGCTACAGAGGGTAATGGGCGGGCAAGGCGCCTGGCGAGGGCTCGGCGGCCCGCCGCTTCGGCAGCCAGGACGCCAGCAGCCAGACCAGGGCCAGCGCCCCGAGCCCGAAGGCGTTCTGCACGATCTTGCCCAGCACGGGGCTGAGCACAGGGATCTCGGCCGCCTTCAGCGCCACGCCCCACCAGGGGATCGGCAGCACGTAGTACAGCCACACGCCGGCGGCCACGCGCAGCCGTACCGGATCGCGCCCGTCGCCCACGACGGCGCCCAGCACGACGACGACCCAGGCCAGGTGGTGGATCCACGCGACGGGCGACAGCAGCACCGCCATCAGCCCGACGAGCGCGACAGCCGTGACGGAGTCACCCGCGCGGTACGCGTCCCGGGCGGCGCGGAAGCCGTACCAGCCGACCACGGCCACGATCGCCACCCACAGAAGCCCCGTGAGCGTGTCGTTCATGTACAGGCGGATCAGCATGCCGCGGATGGACTGGTTGGTGGTGCCCGCGTTCGAGCCGAGCCTGTCGGGGTCGAGCAGCGCCGAGAACCAGAAGCCGGCCGCGTCCCGGGGGATCACCGCGAACGGCAGCAGCGTGAGCAGCGCCGTCACGAACGACGCCATGAACAGCGTCCGCCACTGCCGGGTGATCAGGAGGTAGACGAGGAAGACGCCGGGGACGAGCTTGACGGCGGTGGCCAGCCCGATCAGGAACCCGCGCGGCCACCACGGCCGCCGCGCGACGCAGTCGGCCAGGCACAGGGCCACCAGCATGATGTCCACCTGCCCGAACCGGACCTGGTCGCGGATCGGCATCAGGTACGTGCACGCCACCATCAGGAACGCGAACAACCAGGGGCTGTGCCGGGTGCCGCCGGTCAGGATGCGCCGGAGTCCGGTGCCGGTACGGCGGAGCAGTGGCGGGAGCCCCGCGGAACCCGCCCCACTGGCCTGTTCGCGACGGACGTCCTCGGCATGTTCTTGTCGACCAGGAACGCTGTCGACATGGGAGCCTTCGGTGCCCTCGCGGGGCCGTGTGAGCACCTCCCGGAAGGCGAACCCCACGGTCACGGCCAGCGCGACGAAGATCCCGGCCGTCCACACCCACTGGGCCGTCCCCCACGACATCTCCGCCAGCGCCACGGCCAGCATCGCCGCGACGGGCGGATAGGTGAACGGGAGAAGCTGCGGGGCCGGGGTGAAGTACGCGTACACGTCGCGGCCGTCAAGGAGCACCTGGCCGCCGGTACGGTAAACATCGAGGTCGACGAGGCGCTGGTCGTCGGGGTTCGTCAGCCAGTGCAGCACGAGAGGGGCCACGGCCCACGCCACGACGACCGCCGCCACGGCCCACGCCCACCACTGCCGCCGGCGCACCGACGTCTCGCCACCTGTCACGGTGTGGCACGTTACCGTGGCTGTTGCCGATCGAGGGTCACACACCGGGGGTCCCGTACATGCCGCACGTGCCGTATGCCACGTTCAGCGCGCCCTCACGCGCCCAGCGGCCCCTCTGGCTCTCCGCGACCTCCAGAATCACCGCCGTCATCCTGAGTGCCACGGTGACCACCGTCTTCCTGAGCACCAACGCGACCGCCAACCCCGGCCTCGTGCCCCTCGCCACCAGACCGGCCTCCGCGACCACGCCGGCCACGGCCGTCTCCCCCGCCTTCACGACCTCCCCTCTGCACGCCACCACCGACGGGGTCCGGTACGCCGCCACCGGCGGGGCCGAGTACGCCACCACCGGAGAAGCCCAGGACGCCACGACGGGAGCGGCTTACGCCTCGACCGGCGGCACATCCCTGACCGCAGGGGCCGCCCTGGCAGGAAGTGCGGGCGCGGCCGGAAGAGCGGGCGCAACAGGAAGGGCGGAGGCGGCCGGAAGAGCCGGCGCGACCGGAAGAGCCGACACAGCCGACACGACTGGACGGGCGGACGCAACAGGAGGGACAGCCTCTTCCGTCGAGACAGCCCCGCCTGGAAGGTCTTCAGTCGAGACCGCCCCGACGGGAAGGTCCGGCCAGGCCCCCGCCACAGGGACTCTCCGGGCCGACCAGTTGACCGGCCGGGTGGCTCTCATCGGCGTCCCCGGCCTGGAATGGAGCGACCTCGACGTCTCCCGCACCCCCAACCTGTGGAAGCTCGCCGGGGAGGCGGGCTCCGCGTCCCTGTCCACGCGCGCCGTCCCGCCTCCGGACCGCGGCATCACCTGTCCCATCGCGGGCTGGCTGACCGTCTCGGCGGGCCAGCGTTCCGGTGCGCCCGGCCGGGGCTGCCCCGCCGTGCCCAAGCCCCAGCGGAACGGTGAGGGCGCCAGTGTCCCGGGATGGGCGGCGCTGGCCGCGTACCAGTCGGAGACCGGGTACGACGCGCAGCTCGGCACCCTCGGACAGTTGGTGACCGACGGAGGCGGCCGGGTCGCGGCCATCGGCCCGGGCGCGGCCCTGGCCGCCGCCAACAAGGCCGGAAATATCACCACATACGCAGACACCGCAGAGGCCCTGCCGGACCTGTCCGCCTATCACCTGATCGTTCAGGACGTTTCCCCCCTGGCCGACGCCTGGGCCCGCCAGCCCCTGGACGAGTACGGCGTGCCGACGCCCATGCCGGCCGCCACCAGACGGAAGGCGGCCACGGAGGCCGACCGCCGGATCGGGGCCCTCCTCTCCCGGCTCCCGGCGGGGACGACGACTCTGGTGGCGGGCATCTCCGACGTCACTCCGAACGCCCACCTCCACGTGGCCCTCGCCACCGGCCCGGCCCCCACCACAGCCAGTCCCACAGCCCACCACAACCAGAGCCCCACCGGCACGGCCGACCAGAACCAGGAGAGCCGAGCCAACGGCCCCACCGGCAGCACGGACGACCAGAACCACGCGAGCCGAACCAACCGCCCCACCGACCCCACAGACGGCCAGAACCTTGGCACCATGGCCGACCAGACACCTGGAAGCGCCGGCCAGACACCTGGAAGTAGTGCCGACCCCGCACCCAGCCGTGGAAGCGAGCGAACACCTGCCAGTGGAGCCGCCCGAGGCCCTGGCGGTGATGGCACCACCCCGGCCCGGTCTTCCTCTGCTCGCTCTTCCGACGGCGAGCAGGAGTACCGCCACGGTCACCTCACCGCCACCTCCACGCGCCAGGACGCCCTGGTCACGATCACCGACCTGACGGCCACGGCGATCGGGGCGCTCGGGTTGGAGCCTCCGCGCCAGGTCGTCGGCCACGTCTGGCAGAACGGCGACCCCGCCCCGGCCACGACGGCCGAGACGGTGGCGGAGCTGGCGGACGCCGACCTGGCCAGCCAGGTGCTGCGCGAGGTGCGCGGCCCGTTCTTCGCGGTCTTCGTCTCGGTGCAGCTCCTCTTCTACGCCTTCGCGGCCCTCGCCCTGCGCCGCCGCCGCAAGTCCCCCAGCAGCCGACCCCCGTCCCCCGCAAACGGCACCCTCACAGCGGAGACCGACCCCACAGGAGCCGAACCCACGAGGATCGAGCCCCCGAAGACCGAACCCACGAAGGCGAAGACCGAGGCACCGACGGCCGAACCCACGAAGATCGAGGCAACGACCGCCGAGGTGGCGGGCGAGGGCCACGATGGCATCCCCGAGTCGGCCTCAGCCTCGGACACAGACCCAGCCTCCGCCTCGGTCTCAGGTTCACCCTCGGTCTCAGGTTCACCCTCGGGCTCGGGCTCGGGCTCGGTCTCAGCCTTGGGCATAGGCTCAGCCTCACCCCCGGTCTCAGGCTCGGTCTCGGCGGGACGGCCGGACTCCGCCGGTGAGGTCGCCGGGGAGTCTCGGCTGCTGAGCGTCGTGCAGGTCGTGGCGGTGGTCAGTGGATCAATCGCCGTGTCCACGTTCCTGGCGCAGCTCGTGCCCTGGTGGAGCCTGCCGATGCCGATGGCGGGCGTGATAGGCACCATCCTGGGCATCGCCGGGCTGATCAGCGCGGTCGCGTTCGGCGGGCCGTGGCGGACGCACGTGCTCGGGCCGTTGACCGTGGTCGCGGCCGTCACCTCGGTGGCCCTGCTCGTGGACGTGATGACCGGCTCCACGCTGCAGGTGAACGCCGTCACCGGCTACGAGCCCGTCACCGGCGGCCGGTTCTACGGCTTCAGCAACATCGCCTTCGCCGTCTACGCGACCGGCACCATCCTCGGGCTCGCCGGACTCGCCCAGTGGCTGCTGGGCAGGGGAGCGTCGCGGCTCGTGACGCTGCTGGTCTGCGCCGCCTACGGGGGCCTGGCGGTCTTCGCCGACGGATGGCCGGCTTGGGGAGCCGACTTCGGCGGCGTGCCCGCCTTCGTGATCGGACTGGCCGTCTTCCTGATCATGCTCGCCGGTCGACGTGTGTCCCTCGTGAAGCTGATGCTGGTGGCGTTCGCGGGCGCCGCGTTGATCGGCGCCATCGCGTTCTTCGACTGGCTCCGGCCGGCGGCGCAGCGCACCCATCTCGGCAACTTCGTCCAGCAGATCATCGACGGCCAGGCGTGGACCGTGGTCGGCCGGAAGTTCGGCGCCATGATCGGAGTCACCGTCGGGAACTGGTCGCTGACGCTCCTGTCGGCGGTGGCGCTGGCCTTCCTCTTCCTGGTGCTGGATCGTCCCTCTCGCTGGGGCGCCTCGGCGCTCGGCCAGGCGTACGCGCTCGCGCCCACCTTCCGCGCCGGGCTGTTCGGGGCGCTGACGTGCGCGTTCATCGGGTTTCTCATCAACGACTCGGGGATCGCCATCCCGGCCATGGCGCTCACGATGGCCGTCCCGCTGGCGCTGGCCGCCTCCGTACGGGCCCTGCGGCTCTCCAGGCCCACCACGCCAGAGCGACCGTCAGAGCCAGCAACACCCACGGAACGACCTGGGGTCTGACCACGGCCCTGAGCCACCCGAGGTCGTCCGGGAGGACGATCACCCGTGCCGGGAGGTAGGCCAGGGACAGGACCAGCAGGTGCGCGACCAGGAAGCCGTCGAACGCCGTGGCCGCCACCAGCGCCAGCAGCGCGAACGCCATCCCGTCGTACCAGGGCAGGATGTACGGGGTCGCGAACACGTACGCGCCGACCAGCACGGCGGCCACCACCTCGGCCGGGACACCCCCTACCTGCCCGACCCGCCCCACGGGTCCGACGGGTCCGGGTCCCACGGGGGTCAGCCGGTGCGACAGGCGGAACAGGGACCAGGCGACGAGGACCAGGATCAGGAGAGAGCCGATCTGGATCTCGCCCCGGTAGGCGCTCCCCGGGGCCACCAGCGTCTGCAGCCAGCCCTGGACGAGCTTCCAGTAGGAGGCGTGGGAGATCGCCTTGCTGGTACGGGTCACGGGGCTGATGGCGTCCGTGCCCACGACGGCGTACCCGGCGATCACCACGGCCAGCGCCGCGCCGGCCATCAGCGCGAGCCGCCCCGGCCGGCGCCGCAGCTCCCATGCGGACCCCAGCGCCACCAGTCCGGCGTTGACCTTGATCGCCACACCCACCCCCAGCAGCATCCCGGAGCCGAGCGGGCGGGCACGGGCGAGGAGCGCCGCGATCATGCAGGCCACGGCCAGCGTGTCCACATGCATGCCGGCGACCAGCTGGTAGAGCAGCAGCGGGTTCGCCGTCCACAGCAACGCCGCCCGGAGCCGTCTGGCGGGATCGTGTCTGGTGGAACGGTCGATCAGGAGGCCCGTCGCGATGAACGCGGCGGAGTTCAGCACAGCCAGGACGAACATGGTCAGCCTGAGCGAGTCTCCACCGACCCAGCTCGCCAGCGCCTGCGCGCCTGTCGCGACGGGGCCGTAGACGCTGGGCTCCTCGCGCCAGGGCTCCTCCACCGCTCCGGCGATGGGGTCGCCGGGGAGATCGACCGCACCGTGGGTGTACGGGTTGATGCCCTGGACGACCATGCGGCCGTACGCGGCGTAGTTGAGGTGATCGCCGGAGCCGGAGGGCGGCAGGAACGCGAGCAGACCGGCGGCTATGCAGCCGACGAGCAAGAGGAGGCGGGCTGCCGCCGTCAGGGGGCCACGGCCGGGCCCGTCTGTGACGCGGCCAGGAGCGCCCTCCGCATGGCTGGAGGCGCCTGTCAGGTGGCTGGGAGTGCTCTTGGCGAGGTCGGTGCCGCCTGTGACGGGACCGGAGGCGCTTCTGAGGTGGTCTGGTGTGCTCTCTGACTCTGCGTGGTTGGTGCGGTCTGTGGCGACAACATGGGTGCCGCCTGAGGTGAAATCGGCGCTGCCTGGGGCGGGACTGGGAGCGTCAGGGGCAGGGCTGGCCCCGCCCGAGGCGGGGTTGGGGCCGTCTGGGGCGGGGTCGGGGTCAGTGGAGGGGTGGGCGTCGCTCGGCGCGTGCGTGGGGGCGGTTGCGGGCCGGGGAGAAGCGTGGCGGGTGGCGGTCAGGCCCGCGAACAGACCCAGGCCGCCGAGGACGATGGCAGCCGCGGCCATGGCGATCACGAGGTGGGGGTCGGGCCGGACGTCCAGCGAGAACGGCGGCAGCCAGGCCGGGCCGCCGAGGTCAGGGACCATGGCGGACGGGCCGAGGAGGCCGATGGCGATCGTCAGCAGGATCGATGCGATGATCGCGATCATGGCCGGCCCGGGAAGCCGGTAGGGCGGCTTTCCGCTCTCGTTCTCCGAAGTCACCCGCAAATTCCAGCACACCGGCCCGAGCACCCAGGCCGTCTATCCCCAGGCTGTGGATAACTTCGCGTTTCTGGTGGATGAAGGGGGGCGGGGAGGGCTACAAGGTCGTCTGGGGACGTCCGGTTCGGTTTCGGGCCTGCTTGGGGCTCTGTTTCGGACAGTTCTGGCTTGTAGGCGAGTGGATCACAGATTTCGGCTGCACTTGACGAGACAGCTGGTGGGTACGCCTCAGCGCCACCTCGCTGTCGATCTGCTCACGCGGCAGCACGGCCGCGGCCACCCCGGCCCCCCCGGCCCCGGCCACTCCGGCCACCCCCGGACAGCCGGACACCCGGCCACCCCGGACAGCCGGACACCCAGCCATGGCCACTCATGGTCCCGATATTCGCCCCCAGGCCGTACGGGCAGAGCCCCCCTGGTCGAGCGAGCAGAAAGGCCGTCGAAGAGGGCGCTCGCGCGAGCAGAGGAGCCGGTCGCACGAGCACCGACCGAGCGGGCAGAGAGGCCAGTCGAAGGGGGCGTTCGTGCGGGGATTTGCCGGGGCGCGGAGGGGGTGCGGGGGATCGACCGGGTTTGCGTGGAGCGGGTCAGCGGTTGGGGCGGAGCTTGTTGAGGTTTTGGGTGATTAGGGGCTCCCGGGTCGCCAGGGCGAGTGCCACGTCGCGGAGTTGGCGGGCGCGGTGGACCTGGGCGCGCCAGTCGGTGCCCGTCGCGCGGTGGCTCATCTCCACCTCGACCTCCACCACGCGGTACCCCTTACGCAGCAGGTCGATGGTCAGCCCGGTCTCCACACCGAACCCGTGAGCCAGCGGCCGGGCCGCCTCGAAGGCGTCGCGGGTCAGGCAGCGCTGGCCGTTGAGCGGCTGGGTGGCCGTGAAGCCGGTGGCGCGCCGAATGCCGTCACGCGAGAGCCGGACCACCATGCCGTGGCCGCCGAGCTTGACGCGCGTGGCGAACACCGCGATGGACATGTCGGCCTTGCCCTCGCGGATGGGGGCGATCAGGGCGGCCGCCGCGCGGGCGGTGTCGCCGAGGTCGGCGTCCAGGAACAGTAAGTGGCGCGGGGTGTCGTCGTCGAGCAGACGCACGGCCTCGGCGCCCGTCTCCATCGCGGCGGCCTTGCCACGGTTGCGGCTGTGACGCACCACACGGGCTCCCGCCGCGCGCGCCGCCTTGCCGGTCTGGTCGGACGATCCGTCGTCGACGACCACCACCAGGTCGACACCCGGCAGGGCCAGGGCAGCGGTTACGGTGGCGCCGATGCGCCCGGCTTCGTCCTTGGCGGGAATGATGACCGCTGTGTCGCCGCCGCTCACCATGCCTCCCCGCAATTGGTCGGGATCGGGGTGGGGATGGTCAGATCGGGTCCCGGCCGCCGCCGGCATCCCAGGCGCCCGACGGGCTCCGCGCCCACGGACATCCTCGCGCCCGGGGAGGTCCCCGCACGCACGAAGGTCCCCATGTGTGCGGACGCCTCCACGCCCCCAGAGGTCTCCGCACCCACGGAAATCTCCATGCCCGAGAAGGCCTCGCGCACGAAAGTCCCCGCGTCTGCGGACGTCTCCATGCCCACGAAGGCTTTCGGCCCGTGCGCTGTCGGTGCGGGTACGCGTTCCGCCTTGGGCGAGGGCCTCAGGCCGGTGCTCCGGGGGCGTGTTCGGCTCACCCTGGGCGAAGGCGTCGGGCCCGCACCCAGAGTGAGCGTACGGCCCGCCCCGCGCGAGAGCGGGTGGTCCGTCGTAAGCCGGGGGGCCGGGTACACGCGTTGCAAGGGCGCCCTCACGACCCCTCGGTGATCAGGAGCTCCTGCGGCACCGCGTCGTACACGGTGAACACCGAGTCGAGCCCCGTGACCTGCAGAATCTTCCGTACGGCGGGACGAGGGGCGGCCACGTCGAGGGCGCCGCCCCGCTCCTTCATGCGTTTGAGCGCAGAGAGCAGGACGTTCATCCCCGTGGAGTCGCAGAAATCCACGCCGGACATGTCGATGACCACGCGGCTTGGCCCGTCCTGCAGCAGGCGAGTGAACTCGGACTGCAGGTGGGGTGCCGTGTAGAGGTCGATTTCGCCGGTGATGGCGACGAGCGCCTGACCGGCATGTGATCGAGTCGAGACCTTGAGCTCCACAGGGGCAGGCTAGCGGCGCGGAGCCTTCCGGTCACGCTGTCACGCCGAGAGGGGAACCGCAGGTTTTTGTCCTCCGTTTGGGCTCCACAGGAACGCAGAGTACGCGAAGCTTGACGGTGTGACACCGGCACGGCCGGAAGGGGGCGGCCCGGCACCCGCGTCCGGTCACCGCTCCGATGCCGCACCGAGACGGATCGCCGCACCGAGAAGGAGGGGCTGGGCGCGACCACGGGCCCGAGTATCTGATGAATACCGAAGAACCCGAAGACCCTCAGCGTCAACGGCTCCGCGAGCACCTGGAGACCATCCTCATCCGTACCGAGAAGGCCGCTCCCTGGCATGACGAGGCCGGGCGCCTGCGCGGTCTGGTCAATCACGAGGGGTTCGTCCCCGTACGCACACGGTTGGCGATCGAGGACCTGGAGTTTCTGGCGGGCGCCCGCCAGGACGTGCTGACGTTCACCGAGCTGACCCTGCGACTGCTCGACCTGCATCAGCCCCGCGACGCCGGCGGCATCACCAGTGACTCCGCCCATCCGATCCTGCGCTGCCGGAGCTGCATGTGGCGCTGGCCGTGCCCGACCTTTCGGGCAATGTCGGAGTCGTTCGGCGGGGCCCTCGACAACCCCCTCCCCGAGCCCGCATGAAACCCGGCCCCTCGAAGCCGGCCTTTTCCCATCGCCGCCCAGCCTCGTTCGAAGAGATGATCCCCCTGCTCGTTCGAAGGGCTGATCGCCCTCCTCGTTCGAAGGGCTGATCCCCCTCCTCGTTCGAGGAAACGGTCTTTTCCAGACCACCAGCAGCAAAGCACCAACCTCAACGGACCAACGGCAGCCGGATCTCGAACCGGCACCCCGGCCCGTCGTTGACCACGCCGATCATCCCGTCGTGCGCCTCGACGATGCCCTGAGCGATGGCCAGCCCGAGCCCGGCCCCACCCCCCTCCCGGGTGGGGGTACGGGCGGTCTCGCCCCGGAAGGCGACGTCGAACACCCGAGGCAGGTCCGCGTCCGGTATGCCCCCGCAGCAGTCGGACACCGACACGCAGGCCATTCCGGAGTCCACCTCCGCGCGCAGCACCACGCCCCGGTCCGAAGGGGTGTGCCGGATCGCGTTGACCACGAGGTTGCCGAGAGCCCGCCCCAGCGCGGCGGCGTCGGCCTCCACGGGCACCGGCTCGGCGGCCTCGGCGGTCAGCAGCACGCCCTTCGCCCTGGCCAGCGGCTCGGCCCCGGCGACCGTGTCAGCCACCAGGTCGGCCAGCCCGATCCGGGCCCGTGACAGGCGCAGCGCCCCCGCGTGGATGCGCGACAGCTCGAACAGGTCGTCCACCATCGCCGACAGGCGCTCCACCTCCAGCTTGATCTGCCGGTGGTAGCGCTCGACCGTCGCCCGGTCGGTGACGACCCCGTCCTCCAGCGCCTCGGCCATGGCGCGCATCCCCGCGAGCGGCGTGCGCAGGTCGTGGCTGACCCACGCCACGAGCTCGCGTCGCGCGCCTTCGAGGGCGCGTTCGCGGGCGTACGCCTCCTCCAGGGTGTCGGCGATCGTCTGGAGCTCGGCCGGCAGCCCGGACGGAGCGGTGAACGGCGGCTCCCGTACGGCGGCGACCAGCCTCCTGCTCTCGCCCACTACCCTTCTGGCCAGCACGTACGCCACTCCGAGCCCTACGAGGCCGCCCACCGCGACGACGCTGAGCACGATGTCCCTGACGTCGCCCTCGATGATCATTTTCAGGGTGATGGCCACGACGCCGGCCAGGGTGGCCGCGATGGACACGACCATGACGACGGCCAGCATGACGCCGATGGACCTGCGGCGCAGCGCCCACATCGCCCACACCCCGACGAAAGCCACGAGCAGCCCCAGCCCGGCGGTGACGGCGACGATCATCCCGAGGTCGTCCATCGCCGCCCCGGCGCCCAAGGCCCCCGCGAAGCTCACCCCCGGCCTCCACACGCCGCGAAGCGCACCCGCCGGCCTCCAGCCGCCCCGAAGCTCATCGCCGAGCTCACCCGCCGGCCTCCAGCGGCTCGAACCGGTACCCGACCCCCCACACCGTCATGATCCGGCGCGGCTCCGTCGGATCCGGCTCGATCTTCTCCCGCAGCCGCCGCACGTGGACCGTCACCGTCGAGGAGTCGCCGAACGACCACCCCCACACCTGGTCGAGCAGCGCCGACCGGCTGAACGCCTGCCGTGGGTTGCGCATCAGGTACGTCAGCAGGTCGAACTCCCGCGCCGTCAGCATCACCTCGGCGCCGCCCAGCCGTACCTCGTGCGCGCCCACGTCCACCATCAGGTCGCCGTCGCGCAGCACCCCCGTGCCACCCGGCACGGACGCGCCACGCGCCCGCCGGAGCACCGACTGCACCCGCAGAGCCAGCTCGCGCGGGCTGAACGGCTTGGTCACGTAGTCGTCGGCGCCCGTCTCCAGCCCGACGACGCGGTCGATCTCCTCGCCCAGAGCGGTCAGCATGATCACCGGTACCGGCCAGCGCTCCCGGAGCTTGCGGCACACCTGGAGCCCGTCGACCTTGGGCAGCATGAGGTCGAGGACCATCAGGTCGGGCGGCCGGGCGAGGGCGCGCCGCAGCGCCTCGGCGCCGTCGCTCACGCACTCCACCTCGTGGCCGTCGCGCTCCAGGTACCGCGCCACCACCTCGGCCACGGTGGGGTCGTCGTCGACCACCAGGATGCGTGTGTTCACGCTTTCACGGTACGGCGGGCGGCCCTCGGCGGGACACTCACGTCATCGGTTCGTAAGCCTCGCGGATCTTGGTCGGAGGACGTACGGTGTGCTCATGAGTCGAGTCGTCATGCTCGTGCTGGGCGCCCTTCTGGGGCTCTTCGTGCTGTTCAACTTCGTCCTGCCCATGGTGGTGGGGCTGCTGAAGGTGGCGCTGATCATCGGAGTGATCGGTCTGCTCGTCTTCGTCGCCGTCTCACTGGTCGGCAAGACCTCCTCGCGGTGATCCCGCCGGGAAGCTGACGTGACCCTGTTCCTGCTGGACCCGTGGCTGGCCGGCGTCACCATGGTGGCGGTCCTGCTCCTCGTGAGCTGGGCCGCCAGGCTGCTGCCCGCCCTGAGCGGCCGGGCGCCGAGCTTCCCGCTGGTGTACGCCCGGCGCACGGCCTTCCAGCGCCAGCGTGACCCCGGGGCCGCCGGCCGGCCCCGGCCGAGAGCGCCCTCCTCCCGCCCCGCTTCCACCTAGCGGGGCTCATTTCACCGAGCCCTCGTTCACCCGTACGCGAGACGCATCCGTACGTGAGAACGCATCCGTACGTCGAGGAAGGGCTCATGATCGATTCTCTTGTCACGCTTCTCATCGGCATGTCCGGAGGCCACGCGGCCCTCGCGATCGTGCTGTTCACGGTGGCCGTACGGCTGCTGCTGCTCCCCCTGAGCGTCCGCCAGGCGCGTGCCGCGCGCATCACGGAGCGGCTGGCGCCGAAGGTCCGCGCCCTGCGCGAGCGGTTCGGGCGGAACCCGGAACGGCTCGCCCGGGAGATGTCCGCCCTCTACTCGAAAGAGGGAAGCTCGCCGATGGCCGCGCTCCTGCCCGGGCTGGCGCAGGCGCCGTTCATGTGGCTGGTCTACCGGGTGGCCACGCACCCGACCGCTCTGGCCGGCCACGATCTTTTCGGCGCCCCACTGGGCCAGCAGATTGCCGGAATTGTCACCAATTACGGACTGATCAGTTGGCCAGTTTCGGTCTTCATCTTGGTGATCGCCCTGGTCATGCTGGTGGCGTGGCTCCAGGCCCGCCGGATCGCGGCCACGCTGCCCGAGGATCAGCCGGCGTACCTGAGAAGGATCATGCCGCTGATGCCGTTCGGCTCGGTGCTCGCCGCCCTGGTGCTCCCGTTGGCCGCCGGTCTCTACCTGCTGGTGTCCACCGGGTGGACGTACGGTGAACGGACGGTGCTGAACCGCCGGTTCGCCTGAGGCGCCTGCCACGTAGCCGTTCGGCGGCTGCCCGGAGGCCGGCTCAGCCGGCCTCTCGCAGGGCCGCGACCTGCCCGTTCATGCCGCTGCCCGTCCCGTCGGGGGCGGGCAGGATGGCCCAGACCGTGGTGGTGTCGCCGTCGTGGCGCACGCCCCAGCTCTCGGCGACGTACTCGACGATGCCGAGCCCCCGGCCGCCGAGCGAGGACAACGTGGGACGGCCCGCGCGCGGCTCGGTCGCCGCGCCCCCGTCGCTCACCGCGACCTCGATGTGGTCGTCGTTACGCAGCCACGCCACCTTCACCATGCCCGACGGCAGCGGGTGCGCGTGCCGCAGCGCGTTGCTGAGCAGCTCGCTCACCACGAGCACCGCGTCGTCGATCGCGGCGGAGAAGACACCGCAATCATGCAGGTCAGTGCTCAGACGCTGGCGGGCAACAGCGACGCTGGACGGCGCGTACGGCAGCAGCACCACGCTTGACACACCCACCTCCCCGTCTTCATGTGCCCCCCGCGGGAACACCCCCGGTACGACCGAAATGCCCCGTTACTCAATCCCAGAAACCGGATCTCGATCACAGCTTGTCCACATCGGACGATAGGTCAGCTCAACCGTGACCACCTCGTTACCGCACCGGTGTGTCGGATCCGATAGGGGGAGCCGCGGCGAGCACCATCCGCATCCGGGTGCCTCCGCCCGGTCGCGGATGGGCGCTCACATCGCCGCCCTGGGCCCGCGCGAGGCTGCGCACGATGTAGAGCCCGAGCCCCACTCCGCCGAACCTCCTCCGGTCGCCGCTCTCGACCTGGACGAACCTCTCGAAGATCCGTTCCCGGTCGGGCGCGGCGATGCCGACGCCCTCGTCGTCCACGACCACGACCACCCTGTCGTCCTCCGGCCACGCCTCGACCCTGATCAGCCCGCCCTTCGGTGAGTACTTGAAGGCGTTCTCCAGCAGCTGGCCGAGCACGATGTCGGTGGCCAGCGCGTCGCCCTTCACGTACGGCAGACCGTCGGGGATGTCCACCTCGACCCGGTGCGTGTCGGACAACTCGGGCAATCCTAGCGTTGCCGCATTTATCCGCTCAGCCAGGTCGAATGCCTCCACCCGTACCTTGAGCTCGTCCGCGCCCGCCCGCGAGCCGAGCAGCAGATGGTCCATGAGCTGCCCCAGCGACCTGGCCCGCTCGGCGATCGTGTGGACGGCGGAACGGCGCTCCGGGTCGCTCAGCTTGTCCCAGCGCGCGTCGAGCGTGCTGGCGAAGCCGCGCACGATCGTGATCGGGGTGCGCAGCTCGTGACTGGTCGTCGCGAGGAACAGGTCCTTGGCCTCCTCCAGTTCCTTGGCCCGGGTCACGTCACGGAAGTCGACCACCGTCTCGCCGGTCGCGTCCACGCGGGCGCTCACCACGTCGAGCCAGCGCCCCGTGTCGAGCTGGAACGTCAGCTTCTCCCCGGGCCTGGGCAGAGGGAACGGCGGCGGGCCGCCCATCACCGCGTCGGGGGCCAGCCCGGTCAGCTCGGCCGCAGCGGGGTTCCACCGGATGACGCGGCCCGCCCCGTCGAGCACCGCGATGCCGTCGGCGCTCGCGTCGAAAACCGCCTGCTCGTGCGCCCGCTGCCGCACCGCCTCCTGGTAGGCCATGGCGTTGCCCACGGCGATGCCCGCGTGCCCGGCCAGCAGCTCCAGCAGCTCCAGCTCCAGGTGGCCGGGCTTGCGCCGGGCGTACAGGGCGTAGAGCGCCCCGTACGGCCGCCCGCCCACGGCGGCGAGGCCGAGCGCGATGGTGTGCAGGCCGCTCAGCTCGGCCCACACCAGCTCGTCCAGCCCCTGAGACTCCAGCATGACCGTCTTGCCGGTGCGCAGCAGCTTGTCGACCAGGCTGGTGCGCAGGCCGGCCGTGGCGCCCTTGAGCGTGTCGGGCAGCCGGTGGGCGCTGACCAGCCGCAGCCGCTCGCCCTCGATGAGCACGAACCCGCCCGCGTCGGCGCCCGTCAACTCGGTCAGGCTGCCCGCGATCCGGTCGAGCACGGCCGGCAGCTCCAGCTCGGCGTTGATGTCGCCGACCACGTCGGTCAGCCGGCGCACCAGCCGCACCCGGCGCGCCATGCGCTCGCTCGCCGCCTCCTCGGCCGCCGCGCGGTGGTGGACGCACACGTAGCCGACCACCGAGCTGCCCATGACCAGCGGCCCGATGTCGACCGTGACATCGAGCACGCGGCCGTCGCGGCGCAACCGCTTGGTGCGCAGCGTCACCTGGTCGCCGGTGCGCGCGCGTTCGAGCACCGCGTTGTGCTCAGCCGTCAGCTCCCCCGGCACGATCGGCGCCCTGCGGCCCAGCATCTCCTCGGCGCTCCAGCCGAAGAGCCGCTCGGCGGCCGGGGTCCACACCAGCACGGTCTGGTCCCGGTCGAGCGCGATCAGCGCGTTGGGCGAGCCGGCGAGCACCGCGCGAGCGATCTCGTCGTCACTGCCGGCCCACTCGTCACCCACACCTCCATAGTGCCCGCGCTGCGGGGCCGCCGTCGGCCGATCCGTCCGATACGCTGCCGATCACGACCTACCAGGTGAGAAGAGGGTGAGCGGATGTCGAGCGGTGATCTCGATGCCCTGCTAAGGGTGACCTCCGCCACCTACCGCGGGGAGACGCCGCCCGACATCGCGTTCGGCACGTATGACGGCGCCGTGGGGCGGCTGGTGCTCGCGGCCTCCGGCAAGGGTGTCGTGGCGTGCAGCTTCGAGGACGAGAACACGGTGTACGAGCGGGTGATGCGGCACGTGGGCACGTTCATCGGGCCCGACCCCGGGCGGCTCGACCCGGTGCGCCGCGAGCTCGACGCGTACTTCTCGGGGCGGCTGCGGGCCTTCACCACGCCGGTGGACCTCGCCCTGGCCACCCCGTTCGCGCGTACGGTGCTGCAGAAGACGATGGCGGTGCCGTACGGCACGACGACGACGCTCGGCGAGATCGGCGAGCGCATCGGGCGGCCACGCGCGCTGCGGGCGGTCGGCAACGCGCTGATGGCCAACCCGGTGTGCGTCGTCGTGCCCTGCCACCGCGTCGTGCCCGGCGACGGTGAGCTCGGCGACTACGCCGGGGGCGTGGCCGCCAAGCGGCACCTGCTCACCGTCGAGTCCCGCTCCTGAGAGCGGTCGGCCGGTCGCCCCGGCGCGAGACCAGGCCGATGGCGAGCGTGACGAGGGAGGCCACGAGCGCCGCGCCCAGCGCGCCGTTCATCCACGGCTGCCGGGTGAAGCCGATCGCGTCGCGCACCGCGGCCCAGAAGTCGTCCCACGGGGCGACGGTCAGCGCCGAGGTGGTCAGCCAGTACGCGGCGAAGCCGAGCGCCCAGGGCACCAGCATGGACCAGCGGGCCGGGGCGTCCTCGCCGGTGTTCCACCGGGCGGCGCCGCCGAGCAGGAAGTAGTCCACGGCGAGCACCGCGAACATCGGCACGAACACCGCGCCGATGACGCCGAGGAACGCGCCGTAGGAGTTCACGTCGACCAGCAGCGCGAGCCCGGTGGTGAGCACGCCGATGGCGACGGTGAAGACCCGGCGGTCGACGCGCGGCATGAGGTTCTGCAGCGAGACGGTGGTCGAGTAGACGTTGGCGAACGACTGGTCCGTCTCGCGCAGCACGAGCACGGCGAAGAACAGCGCCCCCAGCGGGGCCGCGACGAACGCGCCGAACACCGCGGTGGAGTCGGCCCCGGCGACGGCCGCCCCGGTGATGGCCACCGCGTACACGCCGAGCCCCAGGCAGGCCACCTGGGCCAGCGTGTAGCCGCCGACGATGCCGGTGAACGCGGCGGCGCTCGACCTGGAGTGCCGGGCGAAGTCGGCCGCCATCGGCACCCACGAGACCGACAGCGCGATCACGTAGTCGACGGCCGGGGCGAACGCCTGCCACGAGCCGCCGGACTGCGGCTGGGCCTGGCCCAGGAAGTCCACGGCGAACCAGATCAGCGCGATGATCACGGCGATCGTGACGTAGCGGCGCAGCAGCCGCACCGAGCCGAGCGGCCAGATGGTCACCGCGGTGGTGAGGACGCCGGCCGCGATCACCCAGACCGCGTACGGCACCGCCGGGCCGAAGACGGCGTTCGCGCCCATGGCGATCACCCAGAGCTCGAAGGCGCCCCAGCCCACCATCTGGATGATGTTGAGCACGGTCGGCACGTACGACAGCCGCGCCCCGAACAGGCCGCGGAGCAGCACCATCGACGGCCGGCCGGTCTGCGTGCCCGGGATGGCGGCCAGGCCCACCATCGCGGTGCCGATCAGGCTGCCCACCACGGCGGCGACGAGGGCGGCCGCGACGCTCAGGGGCGCGCCCTTGAGCGGGTCGAGCAGGAGGAGCGCGCCGGAGAAGCCCAGCAGGCTGACGCCGAGGTTGGCCCAGAGCGCCCCCTGGTCGAGCACGCCGAGCGTCTTCGGCGGCGGCTCGTCGAGGGTCAGCGGGACTTCGTTGACGGCACGCGTCATCACACACTCCCTACGCCGGCATTACCCGGACAGGTTCATGCGGTCGGCAGCAGCGGTAGCTGCCCTCTCAGCCCGGTGGCCCCGAGCTCCCGCGTTGGCTCATGCAGTTGGCGCCCTCATATTGCCTCATGAGAGGACTTCTGGCCACAGTGGGTCGGATCTCAGGTCGAACCGATCGTGAACGCGGCGGCGTGGTCGCTGACGAAGTCGGCGATGTCGCGCGGGGGGCGGCCGAGCAGGTCGGCGACCGTGTCGGTGGTGAAGTCGCCCCAGCCGGAGGCGTACGCCTGCGCGTACTCCTCGAGCATGTCGACGATCCAGGCCGGAACGCCGTACCCGAGCAGGGTCTTGTGCTTGGCGTCGTCGCTGACCGGCAGGTACGCGACGGACCTGCCGAGAGCGACGCTCAGGTGGCCGGCGACCTCGTCGAACGTCAGCGAGCGCGGGCCGGTGAGGGTGTACGTCCGGCCGTGGTGGCGATCCGGGTCGTCGAGGAGCACGCGGGCGGCGCACTCGGCGATGTCGCGCACGTCGATCATGCCGATCCGCGCCGAGGCCATGTTCAGGGAGAAGCTGCCGGTGGCGGCGATGTCGTCCGCCTCGTTCAGCAGGTTCTGCATGAACCAGTGCGGACGCAGGATCGTCCAGCGCATGCCGCACCGTTCGGTCTCCCGGTCGGACAGCGCGTGGAGCCTGCCGCTGCGGTTGGGCGCGTCGTGCGCCGCGCCGACGACCGACAGGCGCACGACGCGCTCCACACCGGCCTGGCGCGCGGCCCACATGGCGTTCATGTTGTGCTCCGGGGCGCGGGGGCCGTTCGGGGTGAGCAGCCACACGTCCTGCGCGCCCTCGAAGGCGGGCGGCAGCGACCGGGGGTCGTCGAGGTCGCCGACGACGACCTCGGCGCTGCCCGCGCGCGGACTTCTGGACCCGTCATGGACGAGGGCGCGAAGGTTCACGTCGGCCCCGTCCAGCGCGTCGATCAGCGCGGTGGACACGGTTCCGGTGGCTCCGGTGATCAGCACGGTGCGTGACATGCTCATTCTCCCTTGGTGGTTACGGGGGTACGGACCGGGGCCGGCGAGTGCTTGCCCGCCGCCCGGCTGACGGTGACGCGCTCCAGGACCCAGAGCACGACGGTCCCGGCGGAGAGTGTGGCGCCCAGGACGCACACGCCGGTCCAGCCGCTGTCGACCCAGACCGCGGAGGCCAGCGCGGACCCCACCGCGCCGCCGACGAAGAGGCAGGTCATGAAGGCGGAGTTGATCCGGTTGCGGGCCTCGGGACGCAGCGCGTAGACGACGTTCTGGCTGCTGTTGAGCACCGCCTGATGCGCCAGGTCCAGCACGACCACACCGATGAGCAGGAAGACCAGCGAGCTCGCCCCCGCCGCCATCGCCGCCCAGGACGTCACCAGCAGGACCGTCCCGGCCCCGCTCACGATCTGCACGAACCCGCGGTCGGCCAGCCGGCCCGCCACCGTGGCGGTCAGCGCGCCCACGGCGCCGACCAGCCCGAACAGGCCGATGGCCGACTCCGACCACGCGTACGGCGCCTCCACCAGCAAGAAGGTCAGCGACGTCCACAGCACGCTGAACGTGGCGAGGCTCAACGCGGCGATGCCCGCCCGCCAGCGCAGCACCGGCTCCAACCGGAACATCGCCACCGTCGAGCGCAGCAGGCCGAGGTAGGACTGGCGGGCGCCGTCACCGCCGAGCCGGGGCAGGAAGGCGCGCAGCAGGACGGCCATCAGCGCCATCAGGACCGCGCCCACCCAGTAGACCGTCCGCCACCCGCCCAGCTCCGACAGCGCTCCTGAGGCGGTGCGCGCCAGCAGCAGGCCGAGCATCAGCCCGGTCATCACCGTGCCGACCACCTTGCCGCGCTCGGCCGGGTCCGCCAGCGTCGCCGCGAACGGCACCACGACCTGCGCCCCCACCGAGGTCAGCGCGGTCAGGGCCGTGCTGACCAGGAGCACCGTGCCGTTGGGCGCGGCGGCCGACACCAGCAGGAACACCGCGGTCGCCGCGTAGAGCGACACGGCGAGCCGCCGCCGCTCGATCAGGTCGCCGAGCGGCACCAGCAGGATCAGCCCAAGCGCGTACCCGGCCTGCGCGGCCGTCACCAGCAGCGCCGCCGCCGACGGCCCGATCCCGAGCTCCCGGCCGATCAGGTCGAGCAGCGGCTGCGCGAAGTAGTTGCCCGCGACCGCCAGCCCGGTGGCCACGGACATGAGGAGGAGCAGCCCGCGCGACAGGCCGCCGGCTGTTTGAGGTCTCATCGCCGTCATGCCCCCAGCCTGGGGGGTGGGGCATCAATGAGTCCAACGCATGTTTGTCATCGGAACGATCGTGCATCACGATTGATCCATGGAGCTGCAGCAGATGCGCTATGTCGTCGCCGTCGCCGAGACGCGCAACTTCACCCGCGCCGCCGAGCAGTGCCTGGTCGTCCAGTCCGCGCTGAGCCACCAGATCGCCCGCCTGGAACGCGAGCTGGGCGCCAAGCTGTTCGACCGCACCAGCCGCCGCGTCCGGTTGACCCCCGCCGGCGAGGCGTTCCTCCCCGCGGCCCGTCAGGCACTCGACGCCGCCGAACGAGCCCGCGCCGAGGTGGCCGCCGCCGCCGGCGAGATCCGCGGCCGGCTCGCCGTCGGCGCCATCCCCACCGTCGCGGCGGTCGATCTGCCGGCCGCGCTGAAGCAGTTCCACCTGCGGCATCGGCAGGTGCGGATCAGCCTGCGCTCGGGTTCGAGCGAGGACCTGGTCGAAGGGGTGCGGCAGGGCGCCCTGGACGCCGCCTTCCTCGGGCTTCCCCTGGGTGTGCGCCCCAAAGGCGTCCGCGGCCGGGAACTGGCGCGCGGCGACCTCGTCGCGGTGGTGGCGCCCGACCATCCCCTGGCGGACGAGGAACGCGTGGACCTGCGCCGGCTCTCGGACGACCCGTTCGTCGACTTCCCTCCGGGCACCGCCGCCCGGGCCCAGACGGACGAGGCGTTCGCGGCGGCGGGTGTGCGGCGCGAGGTCGCCTTCGAGGTGACGACCGTGGACTTCATCGCCCGCCTGATCCGGCAGGGCCTGGGCATCGGGATGATGCCCGCCGCCTTCGTGTCCGAGCTCCCGGGCCTTCCCGTCCTCCACATCCGCGACGCCCCCGCCCGCATGGAGCACCTGATCTGGAGCCGCTTCGCTCCCTCGCCCGTCGCCGCGGCGTTCCTGGCCACCCTCGGCGTCTCGGCGGCGGAATGCTCGGGAGCGCCGGACCCGTGACGTCAGGCTTTCGGGGCGTAGCCGTACGGGGTGGTGGTGCCCAGCGGCTCGAACCCGAGGCGCAGCAGGATGGGCCGGCTCTGGTCGGAGGCGTCCACGTGGAGGTAGCGGTAGCCCCGCTCGACGGCCACCCGCGCCCGGTGGGCCACCAGCGCCCGGTACACGCCGCGCCCCCGCCAGCCGGGCGCGGTGCCGCCGCCGAAGAGCCCGGCGAACTCGGTGCCCGGGTCGAGGTCGAGCCGCGCCCCACTGATCGGCCGGTCGCCGGCCATCGCCACGACCGCGGCCATCGACTCGGGCCGCTCGGCCAGCCGGCGGACCAGCCGGTCGCGCAGGTCCGGCAGCGACATGTCGAACGCCTGCTCGTGCGCCTCCACGAGCAGGTCGATCCCGGCCGCGTCATCCACCGGACGCAGCACGACGCCTTCGGGCAGCCGCGGCTCGGCGGCCATGGCGGCGGCCTCGGCGACCAGCAGCGCCTCCTCCGGGTCGGCCTTGAAGCCCGCCGCCAGCAGTCGCTCCCCCAGGTCGGCGGGGCGGTCGTGGGAGTACAGCTTCCACTCGAAGTCACGGTTCAGCGCGGTGAAGTAGGCCACCTGCGCCGCGATCTCGGCGTCGGCCGTGGCCTCGTCGAGGTCCGACCAGATGATGCCGTTCCAGCCGTCGTCGGGCGCCTTGCGCACCACGCGGCCCACCCGTTCACCCTGGCCTGTCCGCACCTGACGCTCGTAGGCCGCCAGTATCTCGTCACGATTCACCGGCACAGCCCACCAGCCAGAACGCGGACCCGGCAACCGGTTTAGAGCCGCCTCAGGCCACGAACGGCGGCTGACCGGTCTCGCTGACCATCGGGCGGCTCGCGCCCTCCCACGACTGCATGCCGCCGCCGACGTTGACCGCCTCGCGCCCCAGGTGGTTGAGCCAGGCCGCCACCTGGTAGGACCGGCCGCCGACCCGGCAGACGACGTAGACCTGGCGGTCGGCGGGGACCTCGTCCACCCGCCCCTGGATCTCGGTCATCGGGATGTGCACGGCCTCGGGAGCGTGGCCCGCCACCCACTCCTCACGCTCACGCACGTCCAGCAGGAAAGCGTCGGCGGGGACGTCACGTGCCTCGACCTCGGGAACCGTCATGCGTCCATCATCTCGCGCCCGCGGTCGTAGGCCGCACGGGCCTCGGCGATCTCCCGCTGGTGGTCCTCGGTCCAGGTCACCAGGGTCTTGATCGTCTCGTGCAGGGTACGACCGAGCGGGGTGAGCGCGTAGTCGACGCGCGGCGGCACCACGGGGTGGACGGTGCGGCTCACCAGGCCGTCGCGCTCCAGGTGGCGCAGGGTCACGCTGAGCATGCGCTGGCTGACGCCGTCGATCTCGCGGCGCAGCTCGCTGAAGCGCAGGCTCCGGCAGTCGAGCAGGGCGATGACCAGCAGCGACCACTTGTCGGCGACGCGGTCCAGGATCTGGCGGACCTCGCAGCCCTCACGGGTGTCCCACTGCCGGACGTCGTAGTCGTCGGTCGTCTCGCAGGAGGCAGGGTCGTCCATGGCATCCCATGCTGGCGCAGAAGGAAGGCGGTTACAAGAGGTAACCGCCGCTACTTGAGGAGGCGTGACAGGCGCCGGTCGGCGAGCGGCTTGCCGCCCGTCTGGCAGGTCGGGCAGTACTGGAGCGAGGAGTCGGCGAACGACACCTCGCGGATGGTGTCGCCGCACACGTCGCACGGCTGGCCGGTGCGGTTGTGGACGCGCAGGCCCGACTTCTTCTCGGCCTTGAGGTCCTTGGCGGCCAGCCCGTGAGCCCGCTCCACGGCTTCGCGCAGCGTCTCGACGATGGCCTCGTGCAGATCGGCGATCTGCGCGTCGGTCAGCGTCGAAGCGATCTTGAACGGCGACATCCGGGCCGCGTGGAGCACCTCGTCGGAGTAGGCGTTGCCGATGCCCGCGATGACCTTCTGGTCGCGCAGCAGCCCCTTGATCTGGGTGCGGTTGCCGCCGACGATCCGCTTCAGCGCGTCGGCCGTGAACGAGTCGGCCAGCGGGTCGGGACCGAGCGAGGCCACGCCGGGCACCTCGGCCGGATCCCGCACCACGTACAGGGCGAGGCGCTTCTGCGTGCCGGCCTCGGTCAGCTCGAACCCCGGCGCCAGGCCCTCCTCGTCGGGCGCCAGCCGCACGCGCGCCGCGAGCGGCCCCTTGCCGGGACGCACCGGCTTGGCCCCCGACAGGTCGTCGCGCCAGCGCAGCCAGCCCGCGCGGGCCAGATGGAAGACCAGGTGCAGGCCGTCGCAGTCGAGGTCGAGGAACTTGCCGTGCCGTGACACGCCGGTCACGGTCAGGCCGCCGAGCGCGCTCACCGGCGGGTCGAACGTCTTCAGCGCCTGGATCGCCACCACGTCGACGGCCAGCACGGTGCGACCGACCGCCCGCTCGCGCAGGAACCCGGCCAGCGACTCGACTTCGGGAAGTTCCGGCATGCCATCAGAGTACGTTCCGGGCACGTCCGTTCCGGGCAGGTCCGTTCAGGGCACGTCCCAGAAGGCGAGCTCGTGCGCCATGCCCTCCCGGAAGAGCCGCTCCGCCCGCTCCGGGTCCGGATCCGCCTCGTCGATCATCTCCGCGATGCGCGCGGCCAGCGCCGCGAAGCCCGGGTCGGCGTAGGTGTCCACCCAGGCGCGGTAGCGCGGCTCGGCGGGCGGGTCCTGGGCGAGGATCCGGCCCAGCGTCGAATATCCCCACATGCACGGGTAGAGCGCCGCCAGCCCCTCCGCGTACGTGGCCGCCGACTCCAGCAGGAAGGACGTGTACGCCGCGCACGCCGGCCCCTTCACGGCCCCCTCCAGGTCCGCCCCGAACTCCGCCGACATCGACCGGTGCAGGCTCAGCTCGTCGTGGAAGGTGGCGTGCGCGAGGTCCACCAGGTCGCCCAGGTGCCCGTCGGGCGCCTGCCAGGCCAGCCGGGCGAAGACCCGCACGTAGTCGAGCAGGAACAGGTAGTCCTGCTCCAGCCAGGACCGGAACACCGGCTCCGGCAGGTCGCCGCGCCCGATCCCGGCGACGGTCGGGTGGGCGAGCTGGGCGTCGAGCAGCGGGCGGCCGACGGCGTGCAACTTCTCGGAGATGGCCATGAGCGGCACGTTAACCGGCCGGGGACGCGCGTTAGTGTCAGGGGCATGACTGTGACGATCGCCGAGGAACTCCTCCTGCTCGCCTACAGCGAGGACGAGGGCAGACAACTCGTCAGCTCCGCCCAGCTCGACCCCGCGCTCGGCGGCGCGATCCTGGCCGAACTGGCCGTCAACGAACGGATCGCGCTGTCGGCCAAGACCGTGACGGTCACGGACCCCGCCCCCCTCGGCGACGACGAGCTGGACGGCGTCCTGGCCCGCATCGCAGCGGAGGGCAAGGAGCGCAAGCCCGTCTGGTGGGTGCAGAAGCTCATGTCCGGCAAGCCGCGCCGGCGGCTGCTGACCCGGCTCGCCGAGCGGGGCGTGCTGACCGAGCAGCGCGGCAAGGTCCTGGGGATCTTCACGACGACCCGCTGGCCGGAGGCCGACGGCTCCGTCGAGGCGAACGTCCGGGAGCGGGTCGCGAGCGCGCTCGGCGGCGCCGACCCCGACCCGCGCACCGCGGTGCTGATCGCGCTGCTGCACGCCGCCAAGATCGACCGCAAGGCGTTCCCGGGGGCGAGCAAGGAGCGCGTCAAGGAGATCGCCGAGGGCGCGTGGGCGGCCGACGCCGTGGCCAAGACCATCGCGGCGATCAACGCGGCGATGATGGCCGCGGTGACCTCCGCCGCCGTCGCCGCCGCGAGCAGCACCGCCTCGAGCTGACCCCGGCTTCCCGCTGAGCTGAGCCGCACCCCCGCCGCGCCTGGGCCACCGTGTGGAGGCCGGGCGCGGGAGGCCGGATCAGTTGGCGTCGAGGATCTCCTGCGGGACCGGCTTGTCGTTCTTCAGCGCGTCGAACAGCGCCAGCGCGCGCGTGCGGTCCCACTTGACCGCCGAGCCGCCGCCCGCGATCTCGTTGCCGCCGAACGGCACCACGGTCGTCACCGGGCTGTCGCCCATCGCGAGCCCCAGCGACAGCATGTCGAGCGCACCCGTGTCGGAGTCGACCGTGACGGCGTCGGTGGCGCTCATGGCCAGCGGGATCGAGGTGAAGGGGTTGAGCAGCACGCCGGGCCCGGCGGCCTTCTTGACCACCGCGCCGAGGAACTGCCGCTGCCGCTTGGTCCGCTCGAAGTCGGGCAGCGCGCCGCCCTTGCGGGTGCGCACGTAGCCGAGGGCCTGGCCACCGGTGAGCACCTGCTTGCCCTTCTTCAGCTTGAGCCCGGCCTTGGGGTCGTCCACGGGCGCCCGTACGTCGATCTCGACGCCGCCGATGGCGTCCACGATGCCCACGAACCCGGCGAAGCCGATCTCCATGTAGTGGTCGACGTGCACGCCGGTGACGGTCTCGACGGTCTGGACCAGCAGCTTCGGGCCGCCGATCGCGTACGCGGCGTTGAGCTTGTTGCGGCCCTTGCCGGGGATGGTGACGGCCGAGTCGCGGGGCAGGCTGACCAGGGTCGGCTTGTCGCTGCCCTCGGGGATGTGCAGCAGCATCATCGAGTCGGTGCGCTGCCCGGCCGCGCGACCGGTGGCGAGCTTGCGGCGCTGCGTCGCCGACAGGCCCTTGCGGCTGTCGGAGCCGACGAGCAGCCAGTTGGTGCCCGGGGTGTCGGCCACGCGGCCCGGGTACTCGTCGAGGACGCCCTCGATGCCGGCCAACCGCGAGTCGATCCAGAAGAACAGGCCCACGGTGGCGACCAGCAGCACGGCCACCACGGCCGCCAGGATCTTGAGAACGGTGCGGCCCGAGGGTCGCTTCCTGGGCGAGCGCGGGCGCGGGGGGCCGGGCGGCTCGCCGGGGCCCGGGGGCTCGTCGCCCCGCCGCCTCATCGGCCGGACGGGTGACTTGCCCGAGCGCTCCCGCCCGTACACGCGGGAGGAAGCGGGACGGGGCGCGTCCCCGGAGGGCGGGGCGGGCTCGGACTGGCTCGGCAGCAGGTGCGTGGACGCGGACTCCGGCCCGGCGCCGGGGCGCGCGCCGGGCGGCGGCCCCGTAGGCGGACGGGAGGCGTCACGGCCGGGAGCCGCGGGCCGCTGGTGGGCCGGGGCGCCACCCGAGAACAGGCCCCCGTCGTTCCTGGGAGGCAGCGGGCGCCCGTCGCCCGGCGAGCGCATGGCCCGCGTCCGGTCGTCCTCAGACACTTCCCCCTACTTCCCTTCGACTGCCATAAACGCTACGTCGTACCTGCACCAGTGAAGACGGCCCGTCCGGCTTTTCCCACGGAAAAGTACGCAGAACTAGCGGGGAGTCACGCTGGAAACATAGTGGAGAGGTGGATCGTTACGGTTATGGACGACCTCTATCGAAGGGATGATCGTGTCCGCTCCGGACCCCTGGAGTAGCAGCCCGTGCGCGCGCACGGGTGCCTCTGAGAGCTCACCATGGTGAGCGCCTATCTGGGCCTGCTGGCCCTCCTCCTTCTCACCGCGGCGACCGGCTACTTCGTCGCCCAGGAGTTCGCCTTCGTGGCGGCCGACCGGACCGTCCTGCGCGAGCAGGCCGCGGCCGGCGACAAGGCCGCCGACAAGGCCCTGCAGGTGACCTCCCGTCTTTCCTTCATGCTCTCCGGGGCCCAGCTCGGCATCACGGTGACGGCGCTGCTGGTCGGCTTCCTGGCCGAGCCGGCGATCGCCACGCTCGTACGGCCGTGGCTGAGCGGCACCGGGCTGCCTGACGCGGCCGTCACCGGGCTGTCGGTGACCGCCGGCGTGTTCGTCGCGACCATCGTGCAGATGGTCCTCGGCGAGCTCGCGCCCAAGAACCTCGGCATCGCCCGGCCGGAGCCCGTCGCCAAGTTCCTGGCCGGCTCGACGCTGGCCTACCTGGCCGTGGTCGGCCCGGTGGTCCGCCTGTTCGACTCGGCGGCCACCGGCGTGCTGCGGCGCGTCGGCATCGAGCCCGTCGAGGAGGTGGAGCACGGCGCGACGCCCGAGGAGCTGTCGCGGATCATCGCCGAGTCCACGCGGGCGGGCGAGCTGCCGCCGCGGCTGTCGGACCTGCTGGAGCGGGCCCTGGAGTTCGGCGACCGCATCGCCGAGGAGATCATGGTGCCGCGCCCGCGGGTGGTCGCGCTGCGCGACTCCCAGCCGATCTCCGATCTCGTGGACGTCATGCGCGAACGCGGTCACTCCCGCTACCCGGTGCTGGGCGCCGACGGCGACGTGGCCGGTGTGACGGGCGTGCGCGAGCTGCTGGCCTCCGGCCTGGACGCCGCCGCGGACGGCACGATCGGCGACATCACCCGTCCGGCCCGCCTGGTGCCCGACTCGCTGCCCCTGCCGGCCGTGGTCGAGGAGATGCGGGCCGCCAAGGACGACATCGTCTGCGTCATCGACGAGTACGGCGGCCTGGCCGGTGTCATCACCATCGAGGACCTGGCCGAGGAGCTGGTCGGCGAGCTCGTCGACGAGAACGACCCGGAGCCGGCCGGCGCCGTGGAGCGTCCCGACGGCGGCTGGGACGTGCCGGGCCGCCTCCGCCTCGACGAGGTGGAGCGGGCCACCGGCGTGGCCCTGCCGGAGAGCGACGACTACGACACCCTCGCCGGTCTCATCCTGGCCCGGCTGGGCCGCATGGCCGAGGCGGGCGACCAGGTGGTCGTGCCCTTGGAGACCGAGCCCGACCTGTTCGCCGACGACGACGGCCAGCGGCTGGCGGAGCTGACCGTGCTCTCGCTCGACCGCCGCGTGCCGGGCCTGGTGCGCCTGTCGCCGGCGCTGCAGACGGAGGCCGTCCGATGACGATGATCCTGCTCAGCCTGGTGCTGCTGGCGCTGAACGCGGTCTTCGTGGCCGCGGAGTTCGCCTTCGTCTCGGCCCGGCGCCACCGCCTGGAGGAGGCGGCGAGCGGCGGCAACCGGCTGGTCCGCCTCGTGGCCAGGTCGGCGGTGGGCGGCGGGCGCCAGCTGTCGATGATGCTGGCGGGCGCCCAGCTCGGCATCACGCTCTGCACGCTGGCCCTCGGCCAGGTCACCGAGCCGGCGATCGAGCACTTCCTGGAGCCGGTCTTCGCGGCGGTCGGGATTCCCGAGCCGCTGCGGATGCCGATCGCGCTGACCATCGCGCTGGCGCTGGTCACGTTCCTGCACATGGTGATCGGCGAGATGGCGCCCAAGTCGTGGGCGCTCACCGCGCCAGAGCGGGCCGCCATGCTGCTGACGCTGCCCTTCCGGGCGTTCGTGACCGTGACGCGGCCGCTGCTGTGGACCCTGAACAGCCTGACGAACCTCATCCTGCGTGCCTTCGGCGTCAGCCCCCGCGACGAGCTGGCGACGACCCGCACCCCGCGCCAGCTCGCCATGCTGGTGGGCGAGTCGGGCCGGATGGGGCTGCTCGACAGGGACGAGCACGATCTGCTCACGCGGGCGCTGCGGCTGGAGGCCGAGGGCATCGAGCGGCTCATGGTGCCCATCGGCCGCGCCGTGACCGTGCCCCCGGAGGCCGGCGCGGAGACCATCCGGAGGGCCGCCCGCGAGAGCGGCCACCTGCGGCTGCTCGTCGGCGTCCCCGGCGACGTGAGGGGCGTGCTGCACGCCCGTGAGGCGCTGCTCCAGCCGGACGCCACGGCCGGGGCTCTGGCGCGTCCGGCGCCGCGGCTGGCGTGCGTCACGCAGGTGCCCGAGGCCGTGACGGCGCTCCAGGAGGCCCGCGCGCACCTGGCGCTGGTCACGGGGCAGGGCGGTGAGGTCATCGGCATGGTGACGCTCTCGGACCTGATCGGGGAGCTGCTGGACACCCGCGCCGCTCTCGCCGCCCCGGCGCTCGCCTGACGCCGCTCGGCATCGCCCGCCCGGCGCCTCAGGCACTCACCTGAGGCGCCGCCCGGCGGCTCGGGGAATCACTTGAGGCGCCGCCCGGCGGCCGGTCCGCCCAGGGCCGGCCATGGTGCGGCGCCGCGCCTGCCCCGCCGGCCGCGCTCCGCTGTGAGCGAAATCTCACCTCGAATCCACAGAAAGCGGTCCGAAGGCGATCTGCAAGTGGCCCACGCCACACTTTCCGCCGGGGGAAGCGACGGCCCCGGGTTCCTGTCAGGTTCCTGGGAAAGAAAAAGCCCCGGCTCTTGCGAACCGGGGCTTGTCTTCGTCAGTGTGGGTCTGCCGATTCCATCGGCGAACCCGGAGTGGGCGAGGAGGGATTTGAACCCTCACGTCCTTTCGGACACACGGACCTGAACCGTGCGCGTCTGCCGTTCCGCCACCCGCCCTTTGTTGGGTGCGGAGAAACAGTAGCACGGAACAGCCGCTGGTACTGAACCCGGATACGATCGCATAAGACACGGGAGCGGATGAGCTGGGCGCGACGGCCGACCGAGCGCCGGGATCGCCGTGACGTGGGACGAGCGGAGCCAGGCGTGCGAGCGCCTGGAGGCCGCGATCATATGCACGGAGGAAGGGAGGTACCCGGTGGGAGTCCTTCAGCGCTTCGAGCGAAGGCTCGAAGGCTTGGTTGAGGGGGCCTTTGCGCGGGCGTTCAAATCTGACCTTCAGCCGGTCGAGGTCGCCAGCGCGGTTCAGCGGGAGATGGACGAGCGTGCGGCGATCGTCGCACAGGGTCGCACACTCGTGCCCAACGACTTCGTGGTGGAGCTGTCCACGACCGACAGTGAGCGGCTCGAGGTCTACGCCGACAGCATCAGCCACGAGCTGGCCAACCTCGCCAGGGAGTACGCCAAGGAACAGGGCTACTCCTTCGTGGGACCGGTCCGGGTGCGTTTCGAGACCGCCGCAGACCTGGCTGTGGGGCTGTTCCGCATCAGGTCGGGCGTCATCCGCGGCGCCACGGTGGAGCAGGACGAGATCCGCCAGCCCGCCAGCGACCTGCCCCCTTCCCGGCCCAACGCGTTCGGCGGGCGGCCCCGGCTGCTCGTCTCCACCCAGGACGACCCGCAGGGCGACCGCTCCTACGAGCTCACCACTCCGGTGACCCTGCTCGGCAGGGGCACCGACTGCGATCTTCGTCTGGTCGACCCCGGCGTCTCGCGCCACCACGCGGAGCTGCGCGTGGAAGGGCCCCAGGTCCACCTGGTGGACCTGGGATCGACCAACGGCACTTTCGTCAACGGCCAGCCGGTACGCAGAATCGAGCTCCAGAACGGCACGCGAGTGACGTTGGGGCGCACGACTCTGGTGTTCCGGCGCGATTAGGGGTAGACAAACGGTCCATGTCCGAGCTCACGCTGCTGCTGATCCGGCTAGCCTTCCTGGCGGTGCTGTGGTTCTTCGTCATTGCCGCAGTCGGCGTGATCCGGACTGACTTGTTCGGATCACGTACGGCTCCGGCGGGCCCACGGAAGAGCGCGAAACCCGCCAAACCGGCGGCCAAGCCGAAGAGCAAGAAGGGCGAGCCACGCCAGCTCGTCGTGACCGGTGGCCCCTTGCAGGGCACCACCATTAACCTCACGGAGACGCCCATCACCATCGGCCGGGCGAACGACGCCACGCTGGTAGTCAGCGATGACTACGCTTCCAGCCGGCATGCCCGGCTCTTTCCTCAGGACGGTCAGTGGATCGTGGAAGATCTCGGTTCGACCAACGGCACGTATCTCGACCGCTCAAAAGTCACCCGTCCGACCCCGGTGCCGCTCGGTGTTCCGATCCGCGTCGGCAAGACAGTCATTGAATTGCGCAAATGACCATCGCACTCCGCTACGCCGCCCGCTCGGACGTCGGCCTCCTCCGCGAGGGGAACGAGGACTCGGCGTACGCCAGCGGCCGCCTGCTCGCCGTCGCCGACGGCATGGGCGGGCACGCACACGGCGAGGTGGCGAGCTCCGTCGCCATCGCCGCAATGGCCTCCCTGGAGGAGGCCCAGCAGGGCGGTGACCTGCTCAACGCCATCGAGGCAGCAGTACGCGACGCCAACCGCAGGCTGCACGAGATGGTGGGGCGGGACCCGAGCCTGAAGGGCATGGGCACCACGCTCACCGCCATGCTCTGGAACGGCACCCAGGTGGCCCTGGTGCACGTCGGCGACTCGCGCGCCTACCTGCTCAGACGCGGGGAGCTCTACCAGATCACCCACGACCACACGCTGGTGCAGCAGCTGGTCGACGACGGGCGCATCACCCCCGAGGAGGCGGCGACGCACCCGCAGCGCTCGATCCTGCTGCGGGCGCTCGACGGGAGCGGCGAGGTCGATCCGGACCTCACGCTCCGCGAGGCCCAGGTGGGCGACCGCTACCTGCTCTGCTCCGACGGGCTGTCGGGCGTGGTGAGCGCGGAGACGCTGCACGCCACGCTGACCAACATCGACGACCCCGAAGAGGTCGTCCGGCAGCTCATCGACCTGGCCAACAGGGGCGGCGGGCCCGACAACATCACCTGCGTGCTGGCCGACGTGGTGGACATCTCCGACGGCCAGCAGGTGCCCGTCGAGGCGGCGGTCGTCGGCGCGGCCGGCATGAACCGGCTGAGACCCGCCCCGCAGGAGACCTCCCCGGGGCGATCGAGCGCGGTGACCGCGCCCCAGCCGGTGATCACTGACGACGAGTTCGACGAGCCGGGCGCTCAGGCGTCCCGGCAGCCGGGCCGCCGTCGTCGTGTGTGGCCCGTGCTGGTCTCCGTGCTCGGTGTCGGGGCCGTGGTCGCCGGTGTCGGCGGCTACTTCGGTTGGCAGTGGACCCAGGACCAGTTCTTCGTCGGAGCAAGGGGCGGCGAGGTGGTCGTCTTCCGGGGGATCCAGCAGGAGGTGGGCCCCCTCCAGTTCTTCTCGGTGGTCAAGCACACCGGCAAGCCCCTGGCCCAGCTCTCCCTTCCCGACCAGGAGCTGATCAAGGACGGCATCGAGGTGGCCACCCTCGACGAGGGCATCAACCGCATCAACGGCCTGAAGTTCGCCGACGGCCAGACCGACACGAAGGACAAGGCGGCGCCTGACGCGAGCGCGTCGCCCTCCCCCGAATCCGCCAAGGCGTCCCCCAGCGCCACGAAGGCATCTCCGAGCTCCACGAGGACGAAGCCCTAGATGAGCGAAATGGCCGCCACCCCCGTCCCCCTCCCGGCCAAGCGGCGAGGGGCGCAGCTTCTCATGCTGGCGCTCGCCGTCGGCATCATCATGTTCGCCTACGCCAACGTGGGCCTCGCCATGGACGGCAAGGTCCCGGCGGGCATGCTGACGTACGGGCTGGGCCTGGGCGGCTTCATGCTGGCCGCCTACCTGGTGCTGGCCAAGTTCGCGCCCTGGGCCGACCCGCTCATCCTGCCGCTGGTCACGCTGGTCAACGGCCTCGGCCTGGTGATGATCTACCGGATCGAGGCCTCCCACGCGCGGGGAACCGCGGGAGCCTCGGCCACCAACCAGCTCATCATGACCGGCATCGGCGTGGTCCTGTTCGCCATCACGCTGATCGTGCTGCGCGACCAGCGCGCGCTGCAGCGGCTGACCTACACGTCCGGCTTCGTCGGCCTGTTCCTGCTGATCTCCCCGCTCGTCCCCGGGCTGGGCGTGAGCCGCAACGGCGCCACGATCTGGATCGGCTTCGGCCCCGCCATCATCCAGCCCGCGGAGCTGGCCAAGATCGCTCTGGTCGTGTTCTTCGCCGGCTATCTCGTGGCCAAGCGCGACGTGCTGGCCCTGGCCGGGCGCCGACTGCTCTTCATCGACCTGCCCCGCGCCCGTGACCTCGGGCCGGTCCTCATCACCTGGGCGGTCAGCCTCGGCGTGCTCGTGCTGCAGAAGGACCTCGGCTCGTCGCTGCTGCTGTTCGGCACCTTCATCGCGATGCTGTACATCGCGACCCAACGCACGTCCTGGGTGCTGATCGGCATCCTGCTCTTCGTCGGCGGCGCGTTCCTGGCCGGCCTGATCTTCGACCACGTGCATGCCCGCTTCGAGGTCTGGCTCGACCCGGGCAACCAGGCGTTCTTCGACCGCCAGCTCGGCGGCAGCGCCCAGCTCATGCAGGGCCTGTTCGCGATGGGCGCGGGCGGAATCCTCGGCACCGGCCTGGGCGAGGGCCATCCCTATCTGGTCCCGCTGTCGTTCTCCGACTTCATCTTCTCCGCCACCGGCGAGGAGCTCGGCCTGACCGGCCTCATGGCGCTGCTGATGGTCTACGCGCTGATCGTCGAGCGCGGCCTGCGCACCTCGCTCGCGGCCCGCGACCCGTTCACCAAGCTGCTGGCGGGCGGTCTGTCGTTCCTGCTGGCCTGGCAGGTGTTCATCATCGTCGGCGGCGTGACCAACCTCATCCCGCTCACAGGTCTGGTCACCCCGTTCATGTCGCAGGGCGGTTCGGCCCTGCTGGCAAACTGGATCCTTATCGCCCTCCTGGTACGCACATCTGACGCGGCGCGCCAACCGCCGCCGCAGGCGATCCAGAACGAAGGACTGACACAGGTGTTCCAGCGATGAACAGCACCGTCAAGCGCATCGCCGTGGCCTGCCTGGCCATGTTCGCGCTGCTCATGGTCAACGTGAACTACGTCCAGGCGGTCAAGGCCGACAAGTACTCGGAGGACCAGCGCAACCTGCGCAACTTCTACGAGCGCTACGCCGTGCAGCGCGGGCGCATCACGGCCGGCGGCAAGGAGATCCTCGCCCAGTCCCGTGAGACCGACAGCAAGGAGTTCCGCTTCGTCCGCCAGTACACCGACGGCAAGCTGTACGCGCACATCACGGGCTTCTTCTCGCCCGAGAGCGCGTCCGGCATCGAGGCGGCCGAGAACAAGCTGCTCGACGGCTCCAGCTCCGACCTGCTGCTGCGGCGCAGCATCGACCTGTTCACCGGCGAGCCCACCAAGGGCGCCAACGTCGATCTGACGATCAACCCGCGGGCGCAGAAGGCGGCCTACGACGCGCTGCGCGCGAGCGGCAAGCGGGGCTCCCTGGTCGCCCTCAACCCCAAGACCGGCGCGATCCTCGCGATGGTGTCGCTGCCCACCTACGACCCCGCCGAGCTGTCGCTGACCGACAAGACCAAGGTGTTCGCCCGCTACGACGAGCTGGCCAAGGACAAGAGCCAGCCGCTGCTCAACCGCGCCATCGGCCAGACCTACCCGCCCGGCTCCACGTTCAAGGTGGTCACCGCCGCCGCGTACCTGGAGGACGACGACTCGCGCGGGCCGGACACGACGGTGGACGCGCCGCAGCGGCTGCCCCTGCCCGGCACCACCATCAGCCTGCCCAACTACGGCGGCGCCGCCTGCGGTGCCGGCAAGGTCCCGCTGGTCTTCGCGCTGGAGAAGTCCTGCAACACGCCGTTCGGTTCCATCGGCATGGAGCTCGGCTACGCGAAGATGAGGGAGCAGACCGAGAAGTTCGGCATGGGAGAGCAGATCGGCGTCCCGATGTCGGTGACCCAGAGTGACTTCGGCAAGGAAGAGGACAAGGCGGCCCTGGCCATGGCCTCGATCGGCCAGCGCAGCAACCGGATGACGCCGCTGCAGATGGCCATGATCGCCGCGGGCATCGCCAACAACGGCACGGTCATGAAGCCGTACCTCGTCAACAAGATCACCGACAGCAAGGGCGACTCGATCGAGGACGCCAGCCCGGACGAGCTGAGCGAGGCGGTCAGCCCCGAGACGGCCGGCAAGCTGCGCGAGATGATGGTCAGCGTCGTCAACAACGGCACCGCCAACCTGGCCCAGATCCCGGGCGTCCAGGTGGCCGGCAAGACCGGCACCGCCGAGACCTCCGACAACCGCCCCCCGCACGCCTGGTTCATCTCCTTCGCCCCCGCCGAGGACCCGCAGATCGCGCTCGCGGTCATCGTCGAGTCGGGCGCCGCCAACGTGGGCGCCGAGGCGACGGGCGGCCACACCGCCGCGCCGATCGCCAAGCAGGTGATGGAGGCGGTGCTGAAGAATTGATCGACGGCAACGTGCCGGGTCATGCGGCTCGGTAACCGTTATCTCCTCCTCTCCCGCATCGCCACGGGCGGCATGGGAGAGGTCTGGCGTGCCCGCGACGAGCTGCTGGGCCGCGAGGTGGCGGTCAAGGTGCTGCGCAGCCACATCCACGCCGACCCCACGTTCCGCGAGCGGTTCCGCAACGAGGCGCGCATCACCGCGGCGCTGTCCGACCCCGGCATCGCGCAGGTCTTCGACTACGGCGAGCAGGACGAGCTGGCCTACCTCGTGATGGAGCTCGTCCACGGCGAGCCGCTGTCGGCCATCCTGGCCCGCAACGGCGCCCTCGGCCCCGAGGTGGCGCTGGACGTGCTGCACCAGACGGCCAAGGCGCTGCACGTGGCCCACGCCTCCGGGGTCGTCCATCGCGACATCAAGCCGGGCAACCTGCTGGTGACGCCCGACGGCCACATCAAGGTGACCGACTTCGGCATCGCCCGGGCGCTGGAGGCCGCGCCGGTGACGCAGACCGGCACCGTGCTCGGCACCGCCCAGTACGTGAGCCCCGAGCAGGCCCAGGGCCTGCCGCTCACGCCCGCCACCGACCTGTACTCCCTGGGCATCGTCGTCTACGAGTGCCTGGCCGGCCGCACGCCGTTCCGGGGCGACAGCCAGGTGGCGATCGCGCTCCAGCACCTCAACGAGCAGCCGCCGCCGCTCGGCGTCGACGTGCCGGCGCCGGTGCGCGACCTGGTCTCGGCGCTGCTGTCCAAGGACCCCGCGATGCGGCCCGGGTCCGCGCGGGAGCTGGCCGACCGGGCGTACGTGCTGCGCGACTCGCTGGTCGGGCACGAGCGGGGCGTGGAGCTCAGCATGCTCACCGACCCCGACGGCTTCCGCGTCCACGAGCGCGGCCCGTACGGGACGGGCGGCGGCGCGGGCACCGGCACCGTGCCGGCCGGGAGCCCGGTGCGCCCGCATGACGGTGACTCCACGGACGACCTGATGGGCGGCGCCGTGCCCGCCACGGTGTCGGCGCACCCGTCGCGGCGCCACCCCGGCGGGCCCGGGCGGCGGCGCGGCAAGGGCGCGCGGGCGCTGGCCGTCGTGGCCACGGCCGGCTGCCTGGCCGCGGTGGGGCTCAGCGCCATGACGATCGTCCAGCAGCGCGACGTTCCCGCCAGGCCGCCGGACATCATGAACCCGTCGGGTGCCGGCTCGGCCACCCCGACGCCGGAGAAGACCCGCTCGGCCAAACCCAAACGCACGCGGCGACCGCCCGCGATTACGGCGAAGTCCACGCGGCCGGTAACCTCACGGTCGGCTACCGTTGACAAGTCGGCGACTCCTACCCAGAAGCCGACACCCCGACCCACCCCGACCACCCGAACCCCGACCCCCACACCGACCCCGAAGCCGACGACGACACCAACAAGTCAGACACAGAGCGCCTCGCCTGACCCCGGGGAGACAAACCCACCGAAGGAAGGGACGTGACGTGTCATGGGGGTCGATGATGGACACCGGTGGCTCCGCGCAGACCGCGGTACCCGAGATGAACGGTAAGGGACAGTGCAGGAAATGACTCAGCCTCGGCGACTCGGAGGCCGCTACGAGCTCGACGGTGTCGTCGGGCGCGGCGGCATGGCCGAGGTGTATCGCGCCCGGGACATCCGGCTGGACCGCATAGTCGCGATCAAGACTCTCCGGTCGGACCTGGCGCGCGATCACACCTTCCAGGCGCGTTTCCGCCGTGAGGCGCAGTCCGCGGCGTCGCTGAACCACCCGGCCGTCGTCGCGGTCTACGACACCGGCGAGGACGTCACCGACGGCACTCCCGTGCCCTACATCGTCATGGAGTTCGTCGACGGCCGCACGCTGCGCGACCTGCTGCGCGCCGACCGGCGGCTGATGCCCGAGCGGGCGGCCGAGCTCGTCGACGGCATCCTGCGGGCGCTCGACTACAGCCACCGCGGCGGCATCGTCCACCGCGACATCAAGCCGGCAAACGTCATGATCACTCGGGCCGGCGACGTCAAGGTGATGGACTTCGGCATCGCCCGCGCGATGGCCGACTCGGCCGCGACGATGACGCAGACCGCCCAGGTGATAGGGACCGCCCAGTACCTGTCGCCCGAGCAGGCGCGCGGCGAGCGGGTGGACGCGCGCAGCGACATCTACTCCACCGGCTGCGTCCTGTACGAGCTGCTGACCGGCCAGCCGCCGTTCACCGGCGACTCCCCCGTCGCGATCGCCTATCAGCACGTGCGCGAGGAGCCGATCCCGCCGTCGCAGATCGACCCCGAGATCCCGCAATGGGCCGACGCGATCGTGCTCAAGGCCATGGCCAAGGACCCGGCGCACCGCTACCAGAGCGCGAGCGAGATGCGGGCCGACATCCAGCGGGCCATGACGGGCATGCCGGTCGACGCCCAGACGATGGCCATGAACAACACCTACGCGCCGACCACGCGGATGATGACGTCCACGCAGGCCGCCGCGGGCCCGGCCACACAGCGCACCACCGCCGTCCCGCCGTACGAGTACGACGACGGCGGCCCGGGCAGGGGTGGCGGCGGCCGGCGCCGGGCCAACGGCGGGGGCGGCAACACCGCGCTGAAGACCGCCGCGTGGATCCTCGTGCCGCTGCTCGTCATCGGCGCGTTCATCGGCGTGGGGTACGCGTTCCTCAGCAACAACGAGGGGCCGAAGGCCCAGGCCATCAAGGTGCCGTCGCTGCAGACGCAGACCGAGCAGGCCGCGGTCGCCGAGCTCAAGGGGCTCGGTCTCAACCCCGTGGTGGTCAAGGAGTTCAGCGACGAGTACGACCCCAAGACCGTGATCAAGACCGATCCGGCCGAGGGCACGGAGGTCGAGAAGGGCGCGACGGTCAAGGTCGTCGTCTCCAAGGGCAAGAAGAAGGTGAAGGTGCCCGAGGGCCTCATCGGGCTCACCAAGGAGGAGGCGACCGAGGCCCTCAAGAAGGAGGGGCTGACCGCCACCGTCAAGACCAAGGCGTCCACCAAGAAGCAGGGCACGGTCATCGCCACCGACCCCGTCGCCGGCACGGAGGTCGAGGACGGCGGCAGCGTCACGCTGTTCGTGCCCATGGAGATGGCCACGGTCCCGAGCGTCATCGGCATGAGGGCCGACGAGGCCAAGGCGGCGCTGGAGTCGGCCGGCTTCGAGGTCAGGATCTCCAAGCAGTTCAACGAGCAGGCCGAGGACACGGTCTTCCAGCAGAACCCCGGCCCCGACGCCAAGATGGCGCCCGGCAGGACCGTCACGATCCTGGTCTCCAAGGGGCCCGACCAGTCGCAGCCCACCGAGCAGCCGTCGTTCACGGAGCAGCCCGATCCGACGCAGCCCACCGAGGAGCCGACGGAGGAGCAGACGACGATCGAGGAGCCGCCGGGCGACGACGGCTTCTGACGCTGAGGGCGCCATGAGCGGCTGAGGGGCCGCCTCCCGGCTCGGGGGGCGGCCCTTCGCTTCCCCTGGCACCAGGGGACCCTCAGGGCGTCCAGGAACCCTCTGGACGCCCTGAGGCTCTCCAGAAGGGCCCGGGACGACGAGAAGCGCCCCCGCCGCTCGGGGGCAACGGCGGGGACGCTCATCTGTGTGTCGTACCGGCGGCCCCGCGCGTTACACGATTCGGCGGCCCGCTCAGGCGATCGTGCGGAGCCAGTTGGCCAGCAGCCGGTGGCCGTGCTCGGACAGCACCGACTCGGGATGGAACTGGATGCCCTCGACGGGGGCCGAGCGGTGGCGCAGGCCCATGATGACGCCGTCGTCGGTGCGGGCGGTCACCTGGAGCTCGTCCGGCACCGTGCCGGGGCGCACGGCCAGCGAGTGGTAGCGGGTCATCCGCACCGGCGAGGGCAGCGACGCGAACACGCCCCGCCCGTCGTGGGAGATCGCGCTGGTGCGGCCGTGGACGATCTCGGGCGCGCGGGCGACGGTGGCGCCGTAGGCGTGGGCGATCGCCTGGTGGCCGAGGCACACGCCGAGCAGCGGCCGGCCCTCCTCGGCGGCCCGGCGCACCAGGGGCACGCTGACGCCCGCCGCCTCGGGCGTGCCGGGCCCGGGGCTGATGAGGACGCCGTCGAAGCCGGAGGAGTCGGCCACGGCCACCTCGTCGCGCGGGCGCACGTCGCACGTGGCGCCCAGCTCGCGGAGGTACTGGACGATGGTGTGGACGAAGCTGTCGTGGTTGTCCACCACCAGCACACGGCTCATTGCGTCACGGTCACCTCGTCCAGCGTCACCAGGGGTTCGAGCAGCGGGAACACCCGGTACCACAGTACGGCCACCACGATGCCGGCCAGCACGGCGGCCATGAGCGTCTTGGCCGGCCTCGGGCCGGGGAGCTTGCGCCAGATCCAGCCGTACACGTGATCAGACCTTCCTGAGCTCGACGCGGTCGAGCACCCCGTGCACGATGTAGCGCTGCGCGGCGGAGTACTCGGGATGGCAGGTGGTGAGCGTGATGAACGCCTTGGCGGGCTTGCGCTCGGGCTTGCCGGGGACGGGGGCGATGACGTCCAGCTCGGTGGGCAGCACGACCTCGTGGTAGGTCACCCGGTAGGTGTAGCGGGCCTCGCGCGCGTCCACGACGATCTCGTCGCCCCGCTTCAGCTCGTCGATCTCGTTGAACGGCGCGCCGTACGTGGTGCGGTGGCCGGAGACGACGAAGTTGCCCTTCTGGCCGGGCATGGCGGTGCCGGGGTAGTGGCCGGGCCCCTTGCGCAGGTGCTCGGTGGTCACGCCCTCGATCACCGCGTACTTGTAGTCGTTGCCCAGCCGGGGGATGCGCAGCAGCGCCACCGCGTGACCGAGCTTGATCTTCTTCAGCCGCTTCGGCTTGTCCTCACCCTGCTGACCTCCGTCCGCCTGCTCGCGGGCCAGCTCCTGCTCCAGCAGCGGCTGCGCGCCGTCGGTGTAGACGCCCGTCCCCCAGAGCAGGTAGGCACAGAACAGCAGGAGTACGAGGCCAGCGGTGATGCACAGCTCTCCCGCGGCCCGGAACGTGGCCCTCACCTTCACCAGCGTAAGCGCGCGACTACGTTCCGTCGGGGATCGCCATCTCCCGCGCGTGGCGACTATCCTGGCCCAGTCTCAACTACGCTTATCGAAGAGCCTGTGGACGATCCGGAAGCCCAGGCCCTCAGCAGGAGTCATCCAGTGCCCAAGTCGAAGACGCGCAAGAAGGCGGTCTACACGCCGCCGCAGAAGTCCCAGCAGGTCAAGATCAGCCCTCGCTGGCTGGCGCCGACGATGGTGGCGTCGTGGATCATCGGCATCCTGTGGATCGCCACCTACTACGTCGCACCGCAGCAGGCGCCGCTGATCAAGGACCTCGAGTCCTGGAACCTGCTGATCGGGTTCGTCTTCATCATCTTCGGCGTGGTGCTCTCCACCCGCTGGCGTTAGATCTTTCCACAGTCTTTTCCACACCCTGGGGACACCGGGTCACCGACTGTTCACCCCGCGGTGCCGGTGATGGCAGTGGTCCTCAGGGCGACGAGCGCCACCAGCACGACCAGCGCCCCCACGAGCGCCAGCGCCTGCCACAGGAGCCGGTTGCTCCGGGGCGCGTAGGCGAGCGCGGCGGCGAGGGCGGAGCCGGTGATCAGGCCGCCGACGTGGCCGGTCCAGCTGATGCCCGGCACCACGAAGGTGATCACCAGGTTGATGCCGATGAGCATGGCGAGGTAGCGCACGTCGAGGTTGAGCTTGCGGCCGACCACGAACGCCGCGCCGAACAGGCCGAAGATCGCGCCGGAGGCGCCGGCCGAGGGCTGGTTCAGCGGGTCGAGCCAGTAGCCGAGCACCGAGCCGCCGAGCGCGCTGAGCAGGTAGAGCGCCAGGTAGCGGACGTGGCCGAAGGCGCGTTCCAGGTTGGGGCCGACGACGAAGAGCGCCCAGGCGTTGAACAGAAGGTGGAACGTGCCGAGGTGCGCGAACGCGGCCGTGATCAGCCGGTAGTACTCGCCGAGCCGCGCCACCCCGTTGGGCCACATCATGAGCAGGCTGGTGATGTCGTTCGTGAGCTGTTGGATGCCGTAGATCACGACGATGAGCCCCAGCAGGACCCACGTGACGATCGGTGTGCGGACCACCGCGCCGCCGAACGTGGACCTCGCCTGCCGTATGCCCTTGTTGCCCTCGGCCACGCACTCCGGGCACTGGAAGCCCACGGCGGCGTCGCGCATGCAGTCGGGACAGATGGGCCGTTCGCAGCGCTGGCAGCGGACCCAGGTCTCGCGCTCGGGGTGCCGGTAGCAGGTGGGCACCGCCTCCGCGGGCTGCTCCGGGGGCAGGGGCGGCTGGCTGGTCATGCCCGCAGCCTACGGCCTCGCCGCCCCTGCCGCGTGCGCCCATGCCGTCCGCGGCGCGCGACGCCGCGCCCGCGACGCGCCGCCGGTCAGCCGCGCCCAGCCTCGCCCGCGGGGCGGACCGGTCCGAGCCTCGCCGCCCCTCCGCCCCGGGGGCCGGCCTCAGCCCTGGACGCGGTCGATCGTCACCGACTCCAGCACGACGTCCTCGACCGGGCGGTCGTTGCGGCCGGTGCGGGTCTTGGCGATCGCGTCGATGACCTCCTGGCCCTCGACGACCTCGCCGAAGATGGTGTGCCGGCCGTTCAGGTGCGGCGTCGGCACGACGGTGATGAAGAACTGCGAGCCGTTGGTGCCCTTGCCGAAGCGGATGCCGGCGTTGGCCATGGCGAGCAGGTACGGGCGGTTGAAGTAGAGGTCCGGGTGGATCTCGTCGTCGAACTCGTAGCCCGGGCCGCCGATGCCCTGGCCGAGCGGGTCACCGCCCTGGATCATGAAACCGGAGATCACCCGGTGGAAGATCGTGCCGTCGTAGTACTTGCCGGTGCTCTTCTCGCCGGTGCCCGGGTGGGTCCACTCGCGGGCGCCCTCGGCGAGCTCCACGAAGTTGCGGACGGTCTTGGGCGCCTGGTTCGGGAAGAGTTCGACCTTGACGGTGCCGTGATTGGTCTGCAGGTTTGCGATCAGCTTCTCAGCCACGAGACAGCTGCCCCCCTCTATACACAGGGTTGGTTCTGTGGTCTTTTGTTGACTATGGCCGTTCGGCCTCCGGGCCATCCTCCCACGGCTCGTCATGATTGAGCCGCCTTCTACCGGGAAGGTCAGGCTCGGGGCCCCAACGACAGGGGAGGTTGTCGTGTCCCTGACACTGAGGAAGCGCCGCGTGGTCATAGAGGTTCCCGCCACGTGGATGGGCCGGATGAAGGCCCGGGCCGTCCAGACCGGCCAGTATGTAACACCGATGGCGGATCAGGCCAAGATGATGGCCGATCAGGCGAAGGTCATGGCCGACCAGGCCAAGATGAGCGCCGCCCAGCGGATCGAGGACGCCCGTTACTGGGCGGCCCCGGTGCTGGAGGACGCCGCGCATCGGGTGGAGGACCAGCTCGCCCCCAAGGTCAGCTCGATGCTGACCGCGGCGGCGGGGAAGATCGATCCGACGCCCGCCAGATCGCGGCGCTGGCCGATCATGGTTCTGATCACCGGTCTCGCTGTGGGCGCGATGGGCTACATGGCCTATCGCCGCAACGCGCAGCAGTGGACGGAGCAGATGAAGGACTCCGCGTCCGACGCGTCGCGTTGGGTGAGCGAGAAGGCGGACAAGACCGCCCAATCCGCGGAGAACGCCACGTCCACCGTCTCGGAGAAGGCGGACGAGGCAGCGCACAAGCCGCAGTGATCCAGCGCGAAAGTGCGCCCCCGCGTGAGGGGGGCGCACTTTCGCGTTTCCGGGGCCGTGGCGTCTTCCGGGGCGTTGACGCCATACCAAGCGCTTGCTAGAACCGGCGGCATGAGCCTGTCACCGCTCGACGACTACCCGGTCCACCAGGCCGCCCAGGTCATGCGGCACGTGACCACCTCCGACCGCAACTTCTACGACCGCTACTACTTCAACTGCCACGCCGGCACGGACGAGCTGATGCTGATCGTCGGCCTGGGCCAGTACCCCAACCTGGGCGTCACCGACGCGTTCGCCTGCGTGCGCCACCGGGGCGCGGGCGACGACCTGCACCGCGTCGTGCGCGCCTCCCGCGAGCTGGGCGCCGACCGGACGGACACCGGGATCGGCCCGTTCCGGGTCGAGGTCATCGAAGGGCTCAAACGGCTGCGCGTGGTGCTGGAGCCGAACGAGCATGGCCTGTCCTTCGACCTGACCTGGGAGGGCACGATCCCGGCGACACTGGAGCCCCGGCACTTCCTGCGCTGGCAGGAGCGGGTCATGTTCGACTCCGTACGGCTCGCGCAGACCGGGCGCTGGAACGGGCACATCCGCATCGGCTCCGAGGAGATCCCCGTCACCCCCGACCGCTGGCTGGGCACCAGGGACCGGTCCTGGGGCATCAGGCCCGTCGGCGAGCCCGAGCCCCCGGGCGTGCAGGCCAAGAACCCCGGAACGTTCTACTGGCTGTACGCGCCGATGATGTTCGACGACCACGCCATCCTCTGCATCGTGCAGGAGGACGAGCGCGGCCGCCGGGTGCTGGAGGAGGCCACCCGGGTGTGGTCGGACGGCCGGGGGGAGGAGTACCTCGGCCGGCCCGAGTACCGCCCCGTCTACGCACCCGGCACCCGCGACGTCGTCGAGGCCACCATCACCTTCGCGCCACCCGGGGGCAAGCCGTTCGACGTCCGCTGCACGCCGCTCCTGCCGGTCCACCTCATGGTCGGCACCGGGTACGGCCTGGAGCCGGACTGGAGGCACGGCATGTACCAGGGTGCCGGCCCGGTCGTCCAGGGGGTCACCTACACGCTGCCGGCCGACGCCGCCCGCATGTGGGGCCTCGTGGACGCCGTGGGCCGCTTCGAGTACGACGGCCTGGTGGGGCACGGCCTGTTCGAGTACTGGGCCCTCGGCCCGCACCCGTCGTTCACCTGACCGGGCCCCGGGCCGGCTACTTGTCCTCGGCCTCGCAGAGCACGGTGACGGCCGGACCCGTCACGCCCTCGGGCGGCGCGCCGTCGAAGCCCTCGGCCGGGAGGGCGGGGACGGCCGGCACGGCGTCCAGGTCCTCGCGACCCTTGACCCGCTCGCCCTCCTCGAAGCGCACGGCGCCGGCCTCGTCCGCGGGCTCGGCCCGCTTGGCGTAGAGCCGTGGCGCACCCTCGGGGAGGTCCTTGGCCAGCTTCTCCGCCTCCTCGGGGGAAAGGGCCCTCCGGGCCACCTCGGCCCTCTCGCCCGGCTCCACCTCGGAGATGGCGACCTTGCCGTCCTTCTCCTTCACGACCCTGATGGCCTTGACGGGCTTCGCGAAGCTCACCACCTGACCGTCGCTCGACCTGCAGACGATCCCGGCGTCCGGCGCCGGGGCCGGCGTCTCGTCGGCCATGGCGGACCCGCTCAGGATCGACAGCGCGAGGACGCCCACCGCGCCCAGGATCCCGACACGCCTCTTGAACATGGAATCTCCCTTTCGTGGAAGAGATCGGCATGATCTGACGGACCGACAGTGGCGCGCCGTACCTGAAGCGAGCCTGAACGCGGCCGAAATGATCTTCAGGTTGGCTTTAGGTGGCGTGCGGCACGCTGGTCGGCGTGCGGGTCTTACTGGTGGAGGACGAACGGCGGCTGGCCGGCCTCGTCCGCGACGGGCTGTCGGGCGAGGGATTCGCGGTCGACGTGGCCCACGACGGCCGCGACGGGCTGTGGATGGCCACGGAGAATCCCTACGACGTGATCGTCCTGGACGTGATGCTGCCCCGGATGAACGGCTACACCGTCTGCGCCCGGCTGCGCGAGGCCGGGAACTGGACGCCGATCATGATGCTCACCGCCAAGGACGGCGTGTACGACGAGGCCGAGGCGCTCGACACCGGCGCCGACGACTACCTGTCGAAGCCGTTCTCGTACGTGGTGCTGCTGGCGAGACTGCGGGCCCTGGTCCGGCGGGGCGGCGGGGAGCGGCCGGTGTCGATCACGGTGGGCGACCTCGTGCTCGACCCGGCGGGGCTGCGCTGCCGCAGGGGCGAGGCGGAGATCGCGCTGACACCGAAGGAGTTCGCCGTGCTGCACGGGCTGGCACGGCGGGCGGGTGAGGTGGTCTCCAAGAGCGAGCTGCTGGCCCAGGCTTGGGACTTCTCCTACGACGGCGACCCGAACATCGTCGAGGTCTACATCAGCGCGCTGCGCCGCAAGATCGACCAGCCGTTCGGCCGGTCTTCACTGATCACGGTGCGAGGCGCCGGGTACCGCTTGGAGGCGACGTGAGCGGCGGCGTGAGCAGGGAGCGGACCGTGACCGTGTTGCTCGCCCGGCTCGGGGCCGTGCTGCCGGACCGGCTCCGGGAGAAGCTTTCCGACATGCTTCCGGCGGGGGTGTCGGCCGGGCTGTCGTCGGTGCGGCTGCGGGCCACGGCGGCGGCGACGCTCATGGTGGCGCTCGCCCTGGGGGCCGCCGCGGCCGTGCTCGTCGTCACGTTGCGCGGCAGCCTGGAGGCCAGCACCGACGCCGAGGCCGCGCGCCGGGCGGTGGCGGCCGCACCGATGCTGATCCAGTCGAACGGACACGTCCGGACCACCCCCACGACCGACACCCCCGGCACCCCGGCCGAAGGCACGACCAGCGACGTGCTGGACACGACCGGCACTACCGGCCTCGTGGCCGTCCCGCCGGGCAGCCAAGTCACGGCGCTCGTCGGCAGGGTCCAGGCGGTTCCGGCGACTCCCGCGGACGGGTTGGCGGTGGCCCGTACGGACGGGTTGGCGGTGCCCGGGACGAGAGCCAAGCCGGTCAGCGACCCCGACGTCCTCCTCGTCGGGTCGGCGGGGACGGCGGACGTCGACAGCGCGTGGGCGCAGCCCGACCGGTACGCGGTGGCGGCCCTGAAGGTGGACACCGCGCAGGGGACGTCCACAGTGTGGGCCAGGGCCTCCCGGGCGGGCGCCGACGAGGCGTTGCAGACGCTCAACAGCGCCCTGCTGCCCGGCGTGCCGGCGCTGCTGGGCGTGGTCGCCGCGATGACCTGGTTCTCGGTGAGCCGGGCGCTGCGGCCGGTCGCCGCGATCCGCGCCAAGATGGCCGACATCACCGCCCGTGACCTGCACCAGCGGGTGCCCGTGCCGCGTTCGCGCGACGAGATCGCGGCCCTGGCCACGACCGTGAACGGCACGCTCGACCGGTTGGAGACGGCCGTCGGGACCCACCAGCGGTTCGTCGCCGACGCCGCGCACGAGCTGCGCAGCCCGATCGCCACCCTGCGGGCCCGGTTGGAGCTGGCCCCGCCGAGCGAGCTGACCCGCGAGGCGCTGGCCGACGTGGAGCGCCTCCAGGGCCTGGCCGGCGACCTGCTCATGCTGGCCAGGCTCGACGCCGGCGAGCCGGTGCGGACGACGTCGCTCGACCTCGGGCAGGTGGCCTTCGAGGAGTCGGTGCGCTCGGGGCCGGGCGCGGAGCCGAAGGTCGTCGTGGACATCGAGCCGGACGTGGTGGTCCGGGGCTCGCGCGGCCACCTCGCCCGGCTGGTGACGAACCTGCTGGACAACGCGCGCCGGCACGCCGGGACGACGGTGACGGTCCGGGTGCGCCCGGGCGACGGCGTGGCGGTGCTGGAGGTGCTCGACGACGGGCCGGGGATCCCGCCGGAGCACCGGGAGGCGGTGTTCGACCGGTTCACCCGGCTGGACGAGGCCCGGGCCAGGGACGACGGGGGCGCGGGGCTGGGGCTGCCCATCGCCCGGGACATCGCGGGGCTGCACGGCGGCGCGCTGGTGGCGATCGACGGCGGCTTCCGCGCCACCTTCCCCGCCCCCACCTGACCGCCCCCGGACCGGCCCACGTCACCGCACCACGGGCTACGGGGTCAGGTGGACCGGGCAGCCGAGGTCGGCGCCGATGCGGGTCAGGCCGGCCGCGAAGGAGTCGCGCGTGGCCCGGTCGTAGCCGAGGAAGAAGCGGTTGGCCAGCGGCACCCCCCAGCGCAGGCTCGTGGCCACGTTGTAGACCCGGTGGGTGAGCCGCGTGCCGTCGGGGTGGGAGGCGAGCGTCCACTCGGCCCGGTACCACCAGCCGCCCTGGAGGGCGATCATCCGGTCGGTGACCTCGACGGTGCTCCTGTGCCCCGGGAAGTCCTCGACGGTGAAGCGGTCGCTGTCGGGCGCCTCGGCCGGCAGCAGCGCCTTCCTCAGGGCGTCCCGCACGCGCCCCACGGGCGCCTCGACCACGCCCGACACCTCAGTGATCAGCTTCTTGTCCTCGCGGCTCATGACCGCCTCCTTCGGAAGCCCGCTCCAGCAGTGACTGCTTGACCGTGTCCGGCCAGTCGAGCGCGCCGCTCTCCAGCCGTTCCAGCACCCCTCGCACCCAGGCCAGCTCGGCCGCCTGGACGGCCCGCTCGTACTCGAGCTCCAGCGCGAGCACCTCCGGCAGGCCGTTGTCGGCCATGCTCGCGAGGTGCGCGTCGAGACCGCCGACCGCCGCCTCCAGCGCCGCGGCCCGGATGCGCAGCGCGCGCCGCGCCTCGGGCACCGGCAGAGCGCCGATCAGCGAGACTCCCGCGACGAGCACGCGCCGGTCGGGGTCCGGCCGCTCCAGCAGGCGGCGCAGGCGCGTGGCCAGCTCCTGCCGTCCCTCGGCGGTGATCTCGTAGACGGTCCGCTCGGGCCGCCGCCCCTCGCGCGCGGTGGCCGACGGCGTGATCAGCTCGTCGCGCGCCAGCCGCTCGACCGCGTGGTACAGGCTCCTGGGCAGCCCGGTCACGTAGTCCTTGTGCGTGTCGACGATGAGGCGGTGCAGCTCGTACGGGTGACCGGCGCGTACCGAGAGCAGGGCGAGCACGGTCAGCCCGACCAGGTCGTGGCGTTGCGCCATAGCGCCTCCTTCTATAGTGCACTTTGCACTATAAGGTGGACCGTCGAGGCTGTCGAGGGTCCGCCGGAGGCGTGATCCGTCAGGCGAGGCTGGTGTCGAGCTGCAGGAAGGCGCGCTCGATGATCTGCTGGGTGACGTCCTCGGGATACGGGAACTGCTTGACCAGGTCGCGCAGCCCTTCCACGTGCGCCCGCCTCGCCAGCTCGGCCACGGCGGCCAGCTCGGCACCCTGCGCCTCGGCGAACGCGCGGTCCACCACCGCGCCGTGGCCGGGCACGATCACCTCGCCGGGCAGCTCGGCCAGCATGGCGGCCGTCGTCGCCGGCCAGTCGAGCGGGTACGAGTCGCTGAACGCCGGCGGTGCCCCCTGCTCGACCAGGTCACCGGCGAACACCACACCGGCGTCGGGCACGTACGTGACGATGTCGTTGCTGCTGTGGCCCAGCCCGAAGTGGCGCAGGTGGACGATCCGCCCGCCGATGTCGAGCGACGCCGCGGTGGTGAACGTGTTGTCGGGCGGCACGATCACCACCTCCTCGAACTCCTCGCGCCGCTCCTCGGGCGCCCTCCGGATGATGTTGGCCCGCTGCTCCTCGCCGTGCTGCTCCATGTCCTCGACGCACCGCAAGTGTCCCCAGATCTCGGCCGGGCGGAACAGCGCGTTGCCCCAGACGTGGTCGAAGTGGGCGTGGCTGTTGACGACGGTCCACGGGCTGCTCGTGATCCGCCGGATCGCGTCGATCAGGTCGGTGGCCTCGCGGTGCGACGCCCTGGTGTCGAGCACCAGGCAGTGCCCGTCGCCCACGACGAGGCCCACGTTCATGTCGTACGACCTGTGGCGCCGGACGTAGACCCGGTCGCCGACCTCCCGCCATTGCTCCCTCATGGACGAAACCTTACTGAGGGCCGACCCGGGCGACGGCGGGCCCTACTGACGGCGGAGGTAGGCGAGGACGGCCAGCACCCGCCGGTTGCCGTCGGCGGCGGGCGGCAGGTCGAGCTTGGTGAAGATGCCGGCGATGTGCTTGGCCACGGCCGCCTCCGTGACGTACAGCTCGCCGGCGATCGACGCGTTGGAGCGGCCCTCGGCGATCAGCGCCAGCACCTCCCGCTCCCTGGGCGTGAGCCGCAGCAGCGGGTCGCGGGGCCGCCGCAGGAGCTGGCGCACCACCTCGGGATCGACGACCGTGCCGCCCGCCGCGACCCTGTCGAGCGCGTCCGCGAACTCCCGCACGTCGCCGACGCGGTCCTTCAGCAGGTAGCCGACCCCGGCGCCGCCGCCGGAGTCGAGCAGCTCGGCGGCGTACGTCTGCTCGACGTACTGGCTGAGCACGAGCACGGCCGGCGCGGGGCGCGCCCGGCGCAGCTCCAGGGCGGCGCGCACCCCCTCGTCGGAGAAGCCGGGCGGCATGCGCACGTCGGTGACCACGACGTCCGGCCGGTGCTCGGCGACGGCCTCGACGAGCGACGGCGCGTCGCCGACGGCGGCGAGCACGGTGTGGCCGAAGCGTTCGAGGAGCCCGATCAGGCCTTCGCGCAGGAGGACGGCGTCCTCGGCGATCACGACGCGCACGGGATCTCCGCGCGCATCCGGGTCGGGCCGCCGGCCGGGCTCGACAGCGACAGCCTGCCGCCCACGACGGCCAGCCGGTCGGCCAGCCCGGTCAGGCCGGTGCCGCGTTCCGGGTCGGCGCCGCCCCGCCCGTCGTCGTGGATCTCCAGGACCAGCGTGCCGTCCGCCGCGCCGCCGGTGACGCGGGCGGCGCTGGCGCCACTGTGCCGGGCGACGTTGGTGAGGGCCTCCGTCACGACGTAGTAGGCGGTCACCTCGACGGCCGCCGGCAGCCGCTCCTCCAGGGCGAGGTCCACGTCCACCGGGACGGGCGAGCGGCCGGCGACGTCACGCACGGCCGCGGGCAGGCCCCGGTCGGTGAGCACCTGGGAGTGGACGCCCCTGACGAGCGCGCGCAGCTCGGCCAGCGCCTGCTTGGCCTCGTCGTGCGCCCGCTCGACCATCCGGCCCGCGGGGCTGCCCTCCGGCAGGTCCAGCCGCGCCATGCCGAGGGTCATCGTCAGCGCGACCAGCCGCTGCTGGGCGCCGTCGTGCAGGTCGCGCTCGATCCGGCGCCGCTCGGTCTCGAACGCGTCGACGAGCCGGGCGCGCGAGCGCAGCACCTCGGCCAGCTCGGCGGCCTGCGGGGCGAGGATCGCGCGGGTCATGGCGCCCCGGGCGCCCGCCCAGGCGGTGAGCGTGTACGCGGCGACGGGCAGGAGGACCACCCCGACGGCCGAGCCCGCGACGGCGGCGACCGGCTCCACCTCGGGCTGCACGACCGGCGACAGGATCAGCAGGACGGGCCCCGCCGCGCCGAACGCGGCCATCACCAGGTCGATCCACCACAGCACGAGCATCGAGAACCCCCCGAGCGCCACCACCCGGCCCCGCCAGGCGCGCCGCCAATGAGGCGAAGCGGCGTCCCGGCCCGGCCCAGGGGGTGTGGCGGGCAGCGGCACACCGTCCACCAGCCGCAGCCGCCACCGCTCGTACCTCCCGGCCGACGGGGTGAGCAGCGCGGACACCGCCACGCCGGCGACCAGGGCGGCCGGGGAGGATGTCGTCGCCACGATCGCCACGACCGCCAGAACGGGCAGGCCGGGCACGGCCCCGGCCAGCAGGTAGGCCAGGGACCGCCACGGCCAGGCCGACCGCAGGAAGGGGATCGGCCGCTGGGCGAGCGCTTCCAGCGCGGTCCTGACGAGCACTCCGCGACACTATCGGCGGGCGGCGCCAGGGTCAGTAGTGCCAGGTAGACCTTTTCCGCCCGAGTTCGTCGTGCCGGGACGCCGCGGGATCTCCCGGACATCCTCCTCCCGGCCGGGCATGGCAGGATCTTCCGGACACAAGGGACAGGCTCAGGGGGGCGGATGGACAGGATCTTGCGCGTGGACCAGCGGTCGCTGCTGGGCGCCCGCACGGGCGCCGAGGACGTGGAGGACCGGCTGGGGCCGGTCGCGCGGCGGGCGCTCGCCGCGGCCTCCGCGCCGGAGCCGGCGGACCGGGAGCAGCCGGGCGCCGAGTTCGACGCCGAGTACGCGACCTTCGTCCGGCACGCCGAGACCGCCTTCGAGACCACGCTGCGGGAGGTCAGGGAGCACGCCCGCAAGCTGCGCGCGGCCGCCCGCACCCATGCCTCGGCCGCGGGGGTCAACGAGGACATGGCCCGCCGCCTCGCCGACGAGCGGTGAAGGGGGCTGGCCCGGACATGGGATGGGAGCTGCCCGCCCAGCTCAGGCGGATCCACGAGCTGTTCAAGGACGACGCGCCATGGCCCGACCCCGATGAGGACGACCGCCTGCTGCGCGTACGGGCCTGGCTGGACCTGGCCGACGGGCTGAGGACGACGGCCGCCGAGCTCGACGCCGGCCACGGCGAGGTCGTGCGGGCCAACGCGGGACGCGACGTCGAGGCGTACAAGGAGAAGTGGGAGTCCTCGCAGGGAGTGCGGCAGCGCCTGGCGGACGGCGCCAAGGCGGCCGACCTGGCCGCCGTGGGGACGCTGATGACGGTGGTTCTCAGGGTCCTGTGGAAGGCGCTGGTCGTCTGGGCGCTCACCATGCTGCTCGTCGCGTTGGTGAGAACGATCGCGGTCACCCCTGCCGGCGGCTTCTGGCTGACCTTGCGGTTCTACCTCACGCGGCGGCTCTTGCGTTCCATGCTCATCGAGATCAGGGGGAACATCGGGGTGGTCATCTCCCAGACCCTCCGCGACGCCATGAGACTGCTCATGGGGACCATGCCCCTCCCCGCCCTGGTGGTCGGTATTGCGGCGTGGGACGCGAACAAGCGGACCTCGGGAATGGCATCGGACGACGACGCGCGGCGCGAGGTGGAGCGGGTGCTCAACGAGACCCCGATGGGGCGGGCGGCGCTGGCCTGGGCGCGCGAGCACAACGTGACCATCCTCTACCAGCCCCCCGGCGCGGAGGACGACGGCATCCTCGGCGAGTACGACGACGACTACAACGTCATCAGGATCTTCCTGCGGGACGGCGACACCCCGGAGGGTCTCGCGGGCACCCTCATTCACGAGATCAACCACGCCCGGCACCGGGACACCCCCGACCCGACCGAGATGAGCCGCGACTCCTACGTCGAGGCCGCCATCCGCGAGGAGGCCGCGGGCAACGTTCAGGCGTACCGGTTCAACGAGGAGCTGGAACGGGTACGCCGCCAGGATCTCGATCACAGGTATGAGGCCACCTACGATCAGGCCTACTCCTGGGCCGTGAGAGACGCGCGGGCTCAGCGGGATCAAGAAGGCGGTCCGCCGCTGACCGCTGCGGAGGAACGCCGGATCGGCGAGCGGGCCGCCGCGAAGGCGATGTACGACATACTGAGCGACCCGAAGCGCAGCGCGTATCCCCAGAACTACGGGGCCCACTGGGAGCACGAGCGGACCTCAGGGCAGTGGTTGTGGAACCACATCATGGACTGACTACGGTCCGCCCCGCGGCAGACAGGGCGGTCAGGACGGGCGCGGTGTCGTCGAGGGGCGGCAGCACCGGGTCCGGACGGCGGTCGACGGCCTGGAGGGTGAGGGCGCCCGCAGCCAGGACCACCAGACAGACCACCACGATCAGCACGCGCCGGCGCAGCCGGCTGCCCGGGCCGAACGCGAGCCGGAGCCGCCAGCCCAGCCCCGGCGGCTTCAGGCGCACGCCGGCCGTCAGGCGGGCGAAGGCCGCGTCGACGTCCAGCTCGGGCTGGTCCTCAGGCGGGTTCACAAGACAGCGATCCTAAAACACGGCAAACGCCATCAACGAGTTTTTGCGATCACATATTGGTCACGTCATCGGTTATGACCGCACCGGGCCGCGGATTTCGGCCCGTGAATTCGGCGGCGACGCGTTCACGAGGGATGTGCGGCGTGGCGTCCTTTTCCGCCGTGAACGCCGGACATAATGAGGCGATCAACCTGGTCGTGAACGCCCGGACGGGGGAGGATTCCATGCGTTCCGTGGCAGGAATGGCCGTTGCCGCCGTTCTCATGATGTGTCCGGCCGCGGCGCTCGCGCGCCCGCCCGCCGCCACGGCCGCCATCCGCGGGCCCCTGCCCGACGACTGGAAGAAGCGCACGTCCCTGCGGATCCTGCCGCAGTGGCCGCGCCAGAACGACACCGTGCGCGTCTTCGTCCACTGCCCCACGACGGCCGACCACGCGCTCATCGGGTCCACCGCGTTCACGCTGAAGGGCTCGTGGCGGATCTACCGCGAGGTTGGGCTGGGACTGTCCGACCGGGGGCTCGGCCGGCGCGGCGTCGGGATCTCCTACTACGCCTTCCCGGGCCACCACCTGGCGCACCTCAAGTGCGTCAAGGTCACGATCGACGAGCACACGCGCATCAGGAAGGTACGCGTGATCAGCCGCTTCACGGCGCCCCTGGTGGTGCGCCCGTTCCGGCTCAGCCGGTTCTTCTGACCTCGTCGCTGGAGGCCCGGCCGCGGGGGAGGTCACGACCGGCCACGCCATGTCCGGATCCGTCTCGCTCGTGCGGGTCCTCAGGCATCTGGGGGCGAGCCCCGACCAGCTCGCCCGCTCCCGCCGGGCGCACTTCGCGCGGCGGCTGCTCGACGACACCGACCTGACGGTGCTGGACATCGCGTTCGCGTCGGGGTTCGGCAGCCTGCGGCCGGACGGGCTGACCCGCACATTCCGGGGGCCGGAGGCGCTGACCCGGGGCTCGGCTCGCCCAGGGGGCGGTGCGGCTGCGCGCGGCCGAGGTGAGGCGATCGCGGCGCTGGAGGAGCTGGGCGTGCCCCCGCGAAGCGCGGTCTCGTGGACGGCCGGCCGCCGGCACCCGTGGCGGGCCCTCGCCGCCCCCCCATCTCATGGCGTACGGCGACCGCCGGAGAAAGGACACCTTTTCCCTTTCCGCCGAATGAAACCGTTCAAAATTCTCTTATCGGGTACGGAACTCAGGCGCCCTGAATCAACGTTGTCCGGCCTGAATGGTGTCGCCTCACCACAGTGAGGGAATTTGCCACCCACCGCCTTACGCGTCCTCTGCCTCGCCGCCTCCGCGACCCTGGTCGCGTCCTGCTCTTCGGGGGCCGCCACCGAAACGTACGAGACCCAGACGCCCGTCTACCGGGATTACGGCACGCGCACGGACATCGCCGACGAGACAGACGACGAGGAGCCCGGCCAGATCGAGATCTGCGTCGCGAAGGGTGACCGGCGCAGGGTAGCCGACCAGCGCTGCGACGACGCGCTGACCGGCTACGCCTGGTACTACCTGCCGGCGACCGCCAAGATCCCGGCCAACGGCTCGAAGGCGAAGCGCGGCTCGTTCAGAAGGCCGGACACCACCTTGTCCCGGGCGTCCGCGAAGGGCGGCCGCGGCTCCAGGGCCGCGATCGAGGACTACGAGGACCGGGTCGAGATCTGTGTGCGCAGGACGACGCGGGCGCGCGTCTCCGACAGCCGCTGCGACGATGAGGATCGCGGCTACACCTGGTACTACATCCGGATCGGCCGCCGCGTCCCCGCCGTGGGCCGCCTGGCGGAGCGCGGCTCCTTCCGCGCCCCGGACGGCCTGACGTACCGTGCCCGGACGAAGGGCGGGCCGGGAGCCAAGGCCGCGATCGACGACGAGCCGGAGCAGACCGGGCAGGACGACAGCGACTTCGGCAGCACCACGAGTTGCGGCATGACCGTCAACGGCTCGTGCGTCGGGGACTCCGACGACGGGAGTTCCACCTCGACGGGGAGGACATGCGCCTTCGTCGGCAAACGCCGCCGCCCCTGCTGACGTGGTCGGCGCGCAGCAGGGGCGTGGCCGGGCACACTCAGGTGACGGCGGTCGTAGAGGCCGGTGAACCGTTCTTGGGGATCGTCCACACCCAGTAGTCCCTCGGCGGCGCGCCCGATCACCGCCCGGCCCGGAGAAGCAGGTCACCAGGTGAGGTGCAGCGCCTCCGGGGAGCGATGGATCAAGGTGGGGGCCATGGTGACGTCCGCGCGCTCCAGGCGCAGGCCCGGCAGCTCGCGGACGAGGATCTCCAGCGTGATCCGCACCTGCTCCTTGGCGAGCTGCGAGCCCGGGCAGCCGTGCGGGCCGTGGCCGAACGACAGGTGACGCGAGACCGGCCGGGTGATGTCGAAGATGTCGGGGCGGGTGGTGGGGTCGGCGTCGCGGCCGGCCGAGGCGTACGAGACGAACACCACGTCGTCCCGGCGCAGCTTCGTGCCGCCGAACGTCACGTCCTCGGTGACCGTGCGGCGGAAGCCCTGGATCGGCGCGTCGAACCTGACCGCTTCCTCGATGGCGGCCGGGACGAGCTCCGGCCGCTCGCACAGCAGCTCCCACTGGCCGCGGTCGCGCAGCAGGTTGAGCATGACCGTGCCGAGCAGGGCGGTGGCGGTGAGGTGGCCGGCCAGCATCAGGTTCTGGACGTTGGAGACGATCTCCCTGCGCTGGTCGTGCGTGAGCTCGCCGGAGCCGGGGGCGAGGTCGCGGACCATCTCCGTGATGAGGTCGTCCCGGGGCTCGGCCCGGCGCGCGCGGGCGTACCGGTCGAGGAGGTGGTGCAGGGCCACGATCTCCTTGGCGGCCTCGACCTGCTCGTCCTCCGTCAGCGGGGCGAACAGCAGCTCCTCGGCCTGGTGCCCGCCGTGGATCGCGCCAGGGGTGTCGGCCGGGTCCAGGCCCATCAGGTGGCCGATCACCTCCGCGGGCAGCGGCCGGGCGTAGGCGTCCATCCACTCGACCCGTCCGTCGGCGGCGAACCCGCCGACGAGCGCCTCGGCCCGTTCGGTGACGAACGGCAGGGCGGCGGCGACGCGCATCGGGGACAGGCCCCGGGTGAGCGGCCTGCGCAGGCGCCGGTGCGCCTCGCCGTCGGCCGAGAGCACCGCCTGCGCCCCGCCGTACCCTTTGACCAGCTCGGACAGGGCGCTCCTGCCGGGCAGGACGTCCGGCCGCAGCGCGCCCGCCGACGAGAACAGGTCCGGTTTGCTCAGCACCTCGCGGACGTCCTCGCGCCGGCTGACCAGCCAGGCGTCGAGTTCGGGCACGAACGTCAGTCCGCGCGTGCGACGGGCCTCGGCGTACACCGGGTACGGGTCGCGGTAGAACCGGTGCATCCGCTGCAAGCGCTCTAAGGCGTCAGGGGTCACCCGCCCATCGTGGCAGAGGGGGGCGGTATGTCAGAAGAGCGTCAGCGGCTCGGTGTCAGGAGACGGGCCGTCGGAGGGTGACATGGGCTCCGGCAGCGGCTCCAGCCCGGGCAGCAGGGCGCGCACGTCCTCGTGGAAGCGCCTGGCCAGCGGGAGGGCCTCCGCGTTGTCGGGGGTGTGCAGGAACACCGTCGGCGAGCGGCCCTCGCGCAGCCACCCGGCGACCGTGGCGACCCACGGCCGCCAGCCCTCGACCGTGCGGGTGACGTCGTCCCGGCCGAGGTAGCGGACGATCGGGCGGTCGGTGAGGGCGGTGGCGCGGCGGGGCACGCGCGGCTTCTTCGTCCACGCGTCACGCTCGGCGTCGCTGGTGGGCGGGGTGTCGAAGAACGCGGTGGTGTCGAACGGGATCCACTCGGCTCCAGCCCGGCCGAGGACCCGCTCCAGCAGGCCGGTGGCCCGGGCGTCATCGAAGAAGGCGCGGTGGCGCACCTCGACGGCGTACCGGTGGTGCGGGGGCAGCCGGTGGAGGAACGCGGCGAGCGCGCCGACGTCGTTCGGCCCGAACGAGCCCGGAAGCTGGATCCACAGGGTGTGGGCGCGCGGCCCGAGCGGCTCGATCGCGTCCAGGAAAACGCGCAGCTCCTCGTCGGCTCCGGTGAGGCGGCGCTCGTGCGTGATCGGCTTGGGCAGCTTGACCACGAACCGGAAATCGGGGCCGGTCTGCTCCGCCCACGTCTCGACCGTGCTCCTGGCCGGGGTCGCGTAGAACGTGGTGTTGCCCTCGACCGCGTCGCACCAGGTGGCGTAGGCCCTCAGGCGCTCGGACGGGGGAAGGGGGTGCGGGAGGAAGCGTCCCTGCCACGGGGTGTGAGTCCACATGGCGCATCCCACATGAAGCCGCATGACCACGACGCTACACGCCCTACTGGTCCGGACGCGGCCCGCCGTCGGCGCCGACGGCCCGGGCCAGGTCGGCGGGCAGCGGGTACGGGCGCTCCCGGGGCAGCAGGGCCGTGACGTCCCGGCCGGCGCGCAGGGCCCGGTGGACGTCGTGGACCATGCCGGTCACGTCGGTGATCCTCGTGATCCACTCGTCGAGGTAGCGGGTCACGGCCTCGCCGGACAGGCCCACCTGGATCGACCGGTACGGCAGGGCGTTGTGGTGCGGGTCGCGCTCGGGGTCCCACTGGACGCGCACCGGGCTGGCCCGCAGCCGCTCCTTCCACTCGGCCGCGTCGGCCCCGGGTTCGGGATGGCTGAGACAGGCGTGCTGCAGCGCCCACGCGAACCCGGCGCGCGTGATGTCGACGGCCAGGACCCGCGTCTGCCCCGGCTTGGCGGCCCAGCCGCAGCGGTACATCATCCACAGGAACGACGGCTTGATCCAGGTCATCCGCTCGCGCTTGAACGGCGGCACGAAGCGCTGCGCGGCGACGGCCGGCTCCGCGATGGCGGGGTCGTAGGCCTGGTAGACGGTGATGGAGGTGTCGGTGTGGACGGCACGGATCTGCCGGTAGGGGATGTTCATCCTGGTGAGGATGCGGAACCGGCCGCCCCTCACGCAACCGGATTACGGCGGCGGCTGTCACTGTCCCTGGAAGAAGCGGAGCATGCTCTGGGCGCCGTCCGGGGACAGCATGAGCTCCGTGATCCGGGTGGACTCCTGGGCGACGACGGCGGTGCGCTCGAACATCTCCTTCTCGTAGCGCGCGACGGCCGCCGCCGGGTCGCCGGGGTCGGCGGCGAGGGCCAGGGCGAGTTCCAGGGCATCGAGCATGGCCATGTTCACGCCTGCCCCGGCCGGCGGCATCAGGTGGGCGGCGTCGCCGATCAGCGTGACGCCGGGCGCGGCCGGCCAGGTCAGGCCGATGGGCAGCATGGTGATCGGGCGCGGGATGACGGTGTCGTCGCACGCCTGGACCAGCGCGGTCACCTCCGGCGCCCAACCGGCGAACAGCTCCGCCAGGGCGGCCCGGGCGCGTGCCGGGTCGTCGAAGGGGACGCCGCAGGTGGCGAGCCAGTCCTCCGGCGTGCGGAAGCCGAGGTAGACGCGGACGCGGCCGTCGCCGTTGCGCTGGGCGGACAGACACTGGCCCGGGCCGAGGACCCAGTAGTTGCCGCGTCCCACGACGGCCGCCAGCTCGGGGTGAGCGTGGTCCACGTCGGGGATGCCGAGCTCGACGTAGTTGACGCCGGTGTGGAACGGCCGGGCGTCGGTCACGAGCGGGCGTACGCGGGAGGAGGCGCCGTCCGCGCCGACGAGCAGGTCACAGACGGCGGTGCTGCCGTCGGCGAAGTGCAGGGTGTGGCCGCCCTCCGGCAGGGCGGTGGCGTGCTCGAACGCGCGGCCCCACACGACGGCGTCCTCCGGGAGCGAGCCGAGCAGGACGTCGCGCAGGTCGGCGCGGTCCACCTCGGGACGGTCGAGCGGGGCGTCGTCGGGGGTGTCCTCCTGGAGCAGCAGGACGCCGGTGTGGTCGAGCAGCCGCATGTCCTGCCCCTCCCGGCGGGCGATGGCCTGGAAGTCCGCCTCCAGCCCGGCCTCGCGCAGAGCCCGCTGGCCGCCGTCCACGTGCAGGTCCAGCATGCCGCCCTGGCCGCGCGCGGCGCGGGACTGCTCGCGCTCGTAGACGACGGCCTCGATGCCGTTGAGGCGCAGGAGCCGGGCCAGGGTGAGGCCGCCGGGTCCTGCCCCGACGACGGCGATTCTCTTGTTCATGGGTCTCCCCCTCTGATGATACGGCGTATCTGGTCAATACACCGTATCGCGCGATGTGCCGTATTCTAAGCTCGTACGAACGGGAGCGTGCAAGGGAGGCCGCGATGACGGCGCGACGAGAGGCCGGCGAGGGCGAGCCCACCCTGGTCTGGGAGCGGCCCGAGCCGCCGAGCCGGCCCACTCCGAGCCCGCTGAGCAGGGACAGGATCGTGCGGGCCGCGATCGAGCTCGCCGACGCCGACGGGCTGGAGGCGGTGTCGCTGCGCAAGGTCGCCGCCGCGCTCGACGCCGGCCCGATGCGGCTGTACGGCTACCTGTCCACCAAGGAAGAGCTGCTGGACCTCATGGCCGACGCCGTGTACGGCGAGATCCCGCCGCCGGCGCGCACCGGCGACGACTGGCGCGGCACCCTGCGCTCCCTCGCCCACGGCACCAGGGCGGCCGCGCTGCGGCACGAGTGGTTCGCCGACCTGCTGAGCGGCCGCCCCCACCTCGGCCCCCACGCGCTGGCCCACATGGAGGCGTCACTGGCCGCGCTGGACGGCGCGCCGGGATTCGACCACATCGACACGATCATGCACGCCGTCGAGACGGTGAACGTCTACCTGATCGGGGCGATCCAGCGGCAGATCGCCGAACTGCGCGCCGAGCGGGCCACCGGCATGGACGAACGGCAGTGGCAGATGGCCTCCGCCCCGTACCTCAACCGGATGCTGGCCACGGGCCGCTACCCGATGCTCGCCAGGTTCATGCACGACGCCAGCCACGCCGACGCGGAGAGCGCGTTCGAGGCGGGCCTGCAATGCGTCCTCGACGGCATCGCCGCCCGCCTCCCCCACCCGTGATCTCCTGACACGTTCCGGAACGCCATCCGGGCTGTCTCAGGCTTCGCCCGCGAGCTCGGTCGTGGCCTGGCGTTGCACCTCGGCCGACCTGGTCAGGAAGTCGAGGATCAGGGCGAGCTGCTCGTCGGTGTAGTCCTCGTAGAGCCCGGACAGACCGCGCACGAGCCCCTCGAAGAGGTCACCGAATCCGGCGACGCCCGCGTGGTCGATCTCCACGATGACCTTGCGGCGGTCGACCGTGTCACGGACCCGCCTGGCGAGGCCCTTGCGTTCCAGCCGGTCGATGAGCCCGCTCACGGACGCCGGGGTCAGCCCCGAGTGCTCGGAGATCTGGCCCGCGGTCAGCGGCCCGAGGCGTTGGAGCAGGTCCAGCGTCTTCTCCTCGGTCATCCCCAGCCCCATCCTGGCGCTCACGGTGCTGTGGAACATCACCGCGGCGTTGCTGTGCTCACGCCCCGCCTCGGCGAGGGCGGCGAGCAACTCCTTCCTTGACGGCATCGGATCAGCCCCATATATTTCGTTCGGTCGAACTAAATAACTCCTCAAGGAGCGTATCACGTGAGGGCATTGATCATCGGTGGCGGCATCGGCGGACCCGCCACGGCCATGGCCCTGCTGAAGGCCGGGATCGAGCCGGTCGTCCACGAGGCGTACGACGCGCCCGCCGACTTCACCGGCAGCTTCCTCAACACCGCCTCCAACGGGCTCGACGCGCTGCGTGCCGTCGACGTGGACATCGCCGCCCGCGCCGACGGTTTCCCCATCCCCCACATGGAGCTGTGGAGCGGCACCGGCAAGAAGCTCGGCGAGGTCGAGAACGGCGTGCGGCCGGCCGACGGCACCGTCAGCGTGTGCGTCAAGCGCGGCCTGCTGCAGAAGGTCCTGCGCGAGGAGGCGATGTCGCGCGGGATCGCCTTCCACTACGGCAAGCGCCTGGAGTCGTACCACGCGGACCCGCGCGGCGGTGTGGTCGCCACCTTCGCCGACGGCACCACGGCCACCGGCGACCTGCTGATCGGCGCGGACGGCATACATTCCCGCACCCGGCACATCCTCAACCCGGACGCCCCCGCCCCCACCTACACCGGCCTCGTCGGCGTCGGCGGATACAGCCGCCACCCGGGCCTGAAGCCGACCACCGGCACGCAGCACCTGATCTTCGGCAGGAAGGCGTTCTTCGGGTACCTGGTCCGCGAGTCGGGCGAGATCTACTGGTTCGCCAACCTCGACCGGCCCGTCGAGCCCACCCGCGCCGAGCTGGCCGCCACCGACTGGAAGCGCCACCTGGCCGAGCTGTTCGCCGGCGACCAGCCGTTCATCCGCGAGATCATCGCCGGCTCCACCGGGCCGATCGGCTCGTACGTGGTGCACGACATCCCGACCAGTCCGGTGTGGCACCGCGGCCCCGCCGTCCTGATCGGCGACGCCGCCCACGCCACCTCGCCCAGCGCCGGGCAGGGGGCGTCCATGGCGTTCGAGGACGCGATCGTGCTCGCCAAGTGCCTGCGCGACCGGCCGGACGTGCCCGCCGCGTTCGCCGCGTACGAGCGGGAGCGCAGAGAGCGCGTGGAGAAGGTGGTGGCCTACTCGCGCTCGCTGAGCGACTCGAAGAAGGCTCCGGGCCCGGTCGGCCGCTTCTTCCGCGACCTGATGATGCCGATCTTCCTCAAGAGGTCCGCCAGCGCCGAGGCGCACGCCTGGATGTACCGCCACCGCATCACGTGGGACTCCCCGGTGGCCGCCTGAACGCACCCGCGGTACGCGATCATGTGACCCATGTCGCTCCCCCAAGACCCGCCCGCCCCGCATCGGCGGGAAAGTCCAGGCGGCGGGCTCGTCCCCGTCATCGCAGCGGCGGCGGCGTGGATCCCTGCGCCCACCGGATACCGGCGATCACCGTGCCGACGAGGGCCGTGAACCCGCCCGACAACACGGCCAGCAGCCCGATGACCAGTTCCTCGTCCGGATCTCCGATCCCGGGGGAGCCGCTCTCGCCCCAGCTCATCATGGACCATCCCTGCGTCATGACGACCAGCCCGAAAAGGATCGTGACGGCCGCCAGGACGTACCCGGGTGGGCGCGTCCACGTCCGGGTGGCGACGAGCACGACGCCGGCCACCACCCCGACCGGGACGGCGATGATCTGCCCAAGCTCCAGGCCGATCAGGAAGTCGAGCCGCACGGACGCAGAACCGTCACCGCGCCCAGGACTCTGGAACGCGAGCGGCAGGAGGCCGCCACAGAGCAGGCTGATCGCCAGAAGCCGGAGTAACGCCACACCTACCATGATCGCGGATTCGGCCCGCGCTCACTTGCGGCAGGTGCGGAGCATGTTGAGCAGGGCCACCCGCTCCCTGCGGGTGACGAAGAGCCGGTAACGGTGTTTCACGGTGATCCACGAGGTGGCGTAGCGGCACCAGTAGGCGCGGCGCGGCGGACGCCAGCTCTGCGGCCCCTGGCCGCCCTTGGCGATGTTGGCGGAGTGGCTGACCGTGATCAGCTCGGGCCGGACGAGGTCGTTGGCGAACGCCCGTCGCCGCGCCTGGCTCCACTTGCGGGCCCCGGAGCGCCAGGCGTACGCCAGCGGCACGACGTGGTCGACGTCCACCTGCTTCTCGCTCTTGAGCCATTTGCCGTCGTACGGGCTGTACCAGAGCCCTTTGACCGGGTGACAGGCCGCGTTCTTGCGCACGCGCCGCCCGTCGCGGGCCAGCACCACCTCCCGAACGTCGCACTTGCCCTTGTGGTGCGCCCACCTGGGCTGGAAGCGCCGGTGACTGTAGCCACGCAGTGATAAGGGCCGGGCGACCTTGAGCTGGACCAGCATGCGCCGGGCCAGCGCCCCGGCCCCGGCCTCGACCTGTGATCGCTTGTGCGGGGTGGCTCCGGCCGGAGGAGCCGTGATGACAGCGGCGATGGGCAGGGCCACGAGGGTGAGTACGGCGACTTGGACCGCCCGCCTCAAGAAGATCATGACTCCACCTCTACCAGGAAGTCAGGAGTGGTGGCAGCGACACTCGGCGCACGAAAGGGTGAGGCAAGGGTCGCCCGCCGTCGCCACATCCGGGATGCCAACCGCCCCGGAGCAGCCGCGTCACAGCTCCGCCAGCCACCCGGCGATCGCCGTGACGTCGGCCTCCACGAGGCCGCGGCGAGGGTCGACACGACGCAGCAAGGCCGGTCCGTGGTGGTGCGCCGACACCCATGCGCGGTCGGCGCCGGTGATCTCGTCGTCGACCCAGACGAACGGACGTCCAGCCGCCCAGCCGACCAGGCCGCGGGTCTTCCAGTGCAGCGGCCCCTCCTCGTCCTCCGAGTCCGGCCAGTCCACCACCGGTAACTCGGGCAGGCCGAGCAGCGGGCAGATGGCGTCGTTCGCTTCGGCCATCCACGTCGTCGCCCACACCAGGTCGCACGGCAGCGCCGCCAACCGCGCCCCGTGCCGGGGGTCGATCCGGGCCAGGAGGGGGTTCGCCCCGGCCGGCAGGGGCGGCGGCGTGACCGGGTGGGCCGAGGACTCACCGGGAGGCGGCTGGGGCGTCCCGAACGGGATGAGCGTTCCGTCCACGTCGAGAAACAGCAGCGGGCGTGGGCGTCTCATGGGCACATGTCCACGTGATCCTGTCGTGGAGAATCGGTCGTCAACAAAAGCCGGAAAATTTCCTTCAGAAAAGATTGATGAAGAGAACTTTCGACGATACCTTCACGATCGACCCGTCGTTCCCCGTAGGCGGTGAGATGTCGAGACGTTCCCTGACAGCGGCCCTCCCTTCTCGTCGATTCGATCATCAGATCACCATGTCCATCGACGTAGTTCCGTCGCCAGAGGGCTCATCGGCATCAAGGAACTGGGCGCCGTATCCCCCCGCACTCACCTGTTCAGAGAGGTGAACATGCCCGCACCCAGCCGGCTGACCTGGCTCAAATCCCTCACACTAGCGATCCCCACCCTCCTGATGACCCTCGCGGCGGCGACGCTCGCCCAACCCGCGTCGGCGCAGAGCAGCAGCGTCCTCGCCGTGACCCACAAGAGCCCGTTCAACTGCGGAAAGACCTTCCACGCCAACAACTGGACGGGCGGTCACAACCCAGAGGGCTCCATCGACTGGCAGAACTACGGAAGCGACGACATCAACGGCGAGACCGTGCGCGCCACCGCCGCCGGCACCGCGTACTTCTACGACGCGGGCAGCACGAGCTACGGCAAGTGGGTGGAGATCCGTCACAGCGACGGCTCCAGGACCCGCTACGCCCACATGTCCAGCATGGTGAGGTCGGCCGGCAGCAGCCTGTCCGTCAGCCAGGGCACCGCGATCGGAACCGTCGGCTCGACGGGCAACTCCGGCGCGCCGCACCTGCACTACGAGCAGCGGACCTCCGGCGGCGCGGTGGACACCAGCCCGACCGTGGAGGGCACGACCGTGTACCTGGGCCAGAAGAAGGCCATCACCAGCAGCAACGCCTGCGGCGGCGGCAACCCGAACACCCCTGAGGAGGTCTGCGGCAGCGGCTACTCGGTCATCGACTCGTACGCTCTGACCGGCGGTCGCACCTACCTGCTCTACAACTCCGGCAACGGCTACAACTGCGTCGTCACGCTGAAGACGACGAACATCGGCTCGCCGTCGTCCGTGTCGGCCTTCCTGGAGCCGGAGGGCGAGAGCAGGACGACCGACTCGGGCAGCTTCGACTACTACGCGGGACCCGTGAAACGCAACGCCGCCGGACAGTGCGTCAAGTGGGGCGGCTCGGTCGGCAGCAGCTCGTACACCAGCCCCTTCGAGCACTGCGGCTGAGCCCGCGACTGATGTGATCCCGGTCTGATCGCCTGTATCGGCCGTACGGAACGTCGAAGGCCACCATCCGGCTCCCCTGGGTGGTGGCCTTCGACGTCGTACCGGCATGCACCGCCTCGGCGCGGCGTGAAAGCATTTCCGCCGAACGGGAAAGAACGGGCGTGATAGGCCACAACACGCGCAACAGGCCAGGGCGCGGCTTAGGGATGCCTCCTGACCTCTTCGACGCGCATTTCGCCGAGATCCACCGCTACATCGCGCGGCGGCTGTCCGAGGACGTGGCCGACGACCTGGCCGCCGAGGTCTTCGTGGCGGCCCTGCAGAGCGCCTACGACCCGGCGATCGGCGCGGTCCGGCCCTGGCTGTACGGCATCGCCACCCACCTCATCGCGCGGCACCGGCGTGCCGAGATCAGGCGGTGGAAGGCGATCAGCCGGACGGCCGAGCGCGACAGCGGCGGCCACGAGGACGAGGTGCTCGACCGGGTGACGGCGGCACGCTTCACCGGCCCGCTCGCGGGGGCGCTGGCCGGGCTGAAGCGGCGCGACCGGGATGTGGTGCTGCTCATCGCGCTGGGCGGGCTCAGCCACGCCGAGGTGGGCGAGGCCCTCGGCATCCCTCCCGGCACCGTCGGCTCCCGGCTGAACCGGGCACGCAAGCAGCTGCGCCGGGCACTCGGCGACGCCAACCCGCTGAAGGAGGACTCCGATGGATGAGCTGGACCTGCTCGACCGCGCCCTGCCCGACGCGCGGCCCCCGTCGCCCGAGGTCATCGCCCGGGCGCGGGCCCGCCTGGCGGGTCCGGCTCCGCACCGGGCGAGGCCGCGCGCCCGCGCCTGGACCTGGACGGTGACGGCGGCCGCGGCGACGGCGGCGATCGTGACGCTGGTGGTCTCGCTGGTCGCGAACCTGGCTCCGGCCCCTCAGGTGGCGGTCGCGCCGAAGCCGAACCAGGCGCTGTACGACCTGGCCGACCGGATCGAGAAGCTGCCCGCGCCGAGCGGCGCCTACTGGCGGCACGTGACGATCTATGGCGCCTATGGACGGGCCGACGGCTTCACCTACCGGGCGACCACCCGCCTGGAGGTCTGGCAGTCGCGCGATCCCGCCGATCCGAGGCTCATGATGACGTGGTACGGGCCCGCCGCCCGCCCGGCGACGCCGGCGGACGAGCGCGCCTGGCGGGCCGTCGGGAGCCCGCGCCGGATCAAGCCGTGCGGGAAGGGCGAGCGCTGCGGGTACGTGACGTTCACCGACCAGCCGCAGCAGTGCGCCTACAGCTGGGACCCCACCGGGGGAGGCACCCTCGGCAATCACTCGGTCGGCACCATCACCATGGCCGAGCTGGCCACGTTCCCCACCGACCAGAACGCCTTGAGTGACAAGCTCCGCACGTACCACCAGATCTGGTACAGGAACGGCTTCAAGCAGTCCTTCGAGGAGTTCCTGCCCACCGCCGCGAGCCTCCTCTCCGAGCCGCTCCGCCCGGACCAGCGCGCCGCGCTCATCCGCCTCCTGGCCGGGCTGCGGAGCACCAAGGTCGCGGGCACCGTGACGGACCCCCTCGGCAGGCCGGCCCTCTCCGTCGACCTCGGCGTGTCCGCTGGGACGTACTCCTTCCCCGGCGAGCCGCGCACGGAAGTGCCGGTCGAGCAGAGGACGCTCCTCGATCCCGGTACGGGCGCGACACTCGGCACGGTCATTCACGCGGGCCGCACGGCCGCCTGGGCCACCAAGGGCGACCTGGTTGCCTACAACGCCACGGCTCCGGAGTCGGGATGGACCACGCAGCGTCCGGCCCCGCCGAAGGGCTGCGCAAAGAGGAAATGAGGTGTTTGAGCCTGGAGTGACCATCGATGATGCCGAATGAGCCGGTTCGGCTTGACTAGGGATCTTAGATGCACAAGATTGTTCGCGTCTTTCCGACCGTTCCCAGGGAAACCCCATGAATCGAGCCATCGTCGGTGCCGTCGCGATCGTAGGCGCGGTGCAGCTCATCGCCGTGCCCGCACAGGCGGAATCAAAGATCGACCCGGTCAAGGCGCTCAGGGCCGAACTGGCCCGAGGCAAGGCCGTCAACGTCCAGGCCACGGCGAAGATGACGTTCACGCGCGACCTGGTCACCACCTCCGACCTGGAGGGCACGATCGGGTTCGACCAGCGTGGGGCGGCGGCGTCGGACGTGGCGCAGACCGTGCGCTACAGCAAGGATCTGCTCCGCAGCATGACGAAGCTGGACCGCGAGGAGACCGAGGCCCTCCAGGAGGGGCCGGTCCAGATGATCTCTTCGCGGAACGCCAGCTACGTCGCCGGTCCCGTGGTCGACCAGGCGTTGCTGCCGCAGAACGCGCACTGGGTGCGGTACCGGAACACGGAGCTGCCGCCGAGCAACCTGCTCCTCGAGGTCCTGGAGCCGGACACGCTCAAGACGCTCCTGGCCAAGCGCACGCCGACGCGGGACGGCGTGGTCAAGGGGTCCATCAGGACGAGCCGCCTGGCGGCGGTGTCGCCCGCCTTCGCCTCGCGCTTCGGATCGCACTCCAAGAAGGGCCGCGACGGGAAGGTCTCCTACACCCTCTGGCTCGGCCCGACCGGCCTGGTCGAGCGGGTGTCGGCCAAGGCCGTCATTCCTTTCTACGACCGCTCCGTCCGGGTCGAGTCGAGCACGCGTTACTGGGACTGGGGGCGCGAGGCCACCGTCCTCCTGCCCCTGGAGGGCGACGTGATCGACCAGGGGCAGGTCAAGGACGCCGTGCCGGAGGACGTTCCGGGGATCTGGAACTAGCCCGCACCTCCCTGCGGAGGAGCGCGAACTGCACCATCAGAGCGGTCGCGCGCGGCAGCGGGGCGTGGACGTGGGACGGCATCGACCGCATGCGCCACGTCCAAGGCTCACTTGCCGGTGCCCGCCACGAGGCCGGAGTAGGAGGCGAGCACCTTGGCCTGGCCCGGTTCGGTCTTCTTCGGCGGGATGTGGGCCGCCACCTGGTACAGGTCCTTGATCGTCATGTACGTGTAGTACTTGCCGCGCAGGATGCCGCTGTCCTTCTGGAAGACGTAGTTGCGCTCCGGGCCCTGTCGCACGTCGTAGCGTATGGTGCGCTCGATCGTGGTGAAGGTCAGCGCTCCGCCGTCGTCGGTGCGCAGCGTGTACGACGGGTAGCGGGTGGCCGGGCGGGCGGTTGCCGTGATGCGCGCGTACTGGTCCATCTTGGTGCGCGTCGTCGCGGCCTGCGTGGTGATCCTGTCGGCGGCGAACAGGCTCTTGTCGGCGGCCGTGCCCTTGCCGGTCATGTGGGAGGCGTACTTCTTCGCGAAGTCGGCGGGTGACATCAGCAGACCGGCCGAGTCCGTGGGTGCGACCTCGGTGGCGAGACCCGAGGCGTCCACGGCGATCGCGGGCAGGTCCCCGGTGGTGGTGCCGTCGAAGGTGTCGGGCGAGTACATCTGCCGCCAGCCGTCGCCCTGCCGGGCGAAGAGCAGGTACGTCGGCTCCTTCGCGGTCGTCGTCTTGCCCTGCCAGTGCGTCGTGGCCAGGAACCAGGGCGTCTGTCCGGCGGCCGGCACGTGGAACGTGGGCTTCGTGTACGCGAACGGCTGGTACGTGATGGTCTTGTGCAGGATGCGGCTCGACCTGTAGGACGCCTTGTCGATCGCGAAGCTGGAGCCGCCTTCGTAGCCCGCCAGAAGCTTGTCGCTGCGGGCCCTGTTGGCGGCGTTGTTGCGCTTGACGTAGTCCGCGAGGAGGGAGGTGGCCTCCTGGTCCGAGACGACGCGGGCGGGTGACGGCGCGCTGCTCTTGCCGGGTGTGGCCGTTGTGCTCGCCGGGGGATTCGCCGTCCCGCCCATGCCGGGCAGGGCGGAGCACCCCGCGAGCAGACATCCTGCCATCACGCTGCCGATCGTCCAGCCGTACCGTCGCACTTTCCGTACCTCTAACCACTACGGGACTAAAGTGCATAAACGTAGCAGCAGTGATGATGTCGGGCAGACGGTCGGAGCCGCTACCTGATCCCGTTCTCTGCGGAAACCGGCGCGTGCAGGAAGTCGAGCAGGTTGAGCGGGGCGGGTGGCGGGAGGGGCCCGGCCTGTTCGGCGCGGAAGGCGCCGAGCAGGTAGGCGACGAGCCGCCGGGACGCGGCCTGAGCCGTTTCGGTGGATCCGGCGATGACGCCGCAGTTGGCCATGAGCAGGAGAACGAGGTCGTCCGGCGCGAAGTCGGCGCGCAGTTGCCCGGCCGCCTTGGCGCGTCGCGTCAGTTCGGCGAAGCCCTGGATGGCGCGGTCGCGTTCCTGCTCGATGTCGACCGCGTCGGGGAACGCCGCGACGAAGGCCGCGCTGAAGCCACGGTCGACGGCCTGCATCGCGCACACCCTTTCGATGGCCGCGCAGAAACCGCGCCACGGGTCCGGATCGGCCAGCGCGTCGTCGACGACCGACACGCACGCCGCGAACTGGCCGGCGAACACCTCGGTGACCAGCGCTTCCTTGGTGGGGAAACGGCGATAGAGCGTGGCGACCCCCACCCGGGCGTGCCGGGCGATCACGGCCATCGGCACGTCGAGCCCGCGGCCGGCGAACAGTTCGCGGGCGACCTCGACGATGCGGTCGCGATTGTGCCGCGCGTCGGCGCGCAACCCCTCGTCACGGTCGTCACCTACAAGGGACGCCGCTCAGGACGCACGTTCAGCACCCCCAAACGCGACGAAGCGGGCCGCGTCACCGTGACCGTCGATCTGGCCGGCTGACCACGACCCCGCTCCGTTGAGAGTTGCGAGCCCGCTGCCTGCTCAGGGGATGAGACCTCAGCCTCCCTTGACCGGGAGCCGGAGGGGGCGATGGATCAGCCCGTCGCTGGTCCAGCGAAGCGTCGACAGGTCCTCCTGGGCGCGGAGGTCGGGAAGCCGCCTCACCAGGGCGCGGAAGGCTTCCTGCAACTCCATCCTGGCGAGGTTCGCCCCCAGGCAGTAATGCGGGCCGTGACCGAACGCCAGGTGCGGGTTGGCCGCCTTCCCGGCGTACCTGTGGATGTCGAAGCGCAGCGCGTCGTCGAACGCCGACGGGTCGTGGTTCGCGCCCGAGGGGTTGGGCAGGACGACGGAGCCCTTCGGGATCACGCCGCTCGGCAGCTCGACGTCCTCGGTGATCACCCTGAGCAGGCCGTTCCCCCCGGGCCCCTCGCAGCGCAGGATCTCCTCCACCGCCGGTTCCAGGAGCTCGGGCCGGGCCGCCAGCTCCGCGTACTGCTCAGGGTGGCACAGAAGCCGGAACGCACCCCGGATGATGATCGACGCGGTCGTCTCGTGACCGGCCATGATCAGCGTGAAGACCATGTGGGTCAGCTCCGCCTCACTCAGCCTGTCCCCCTCGTCGCGCGCCGCGATGAGCAGGTCGATGAGATCGTCGCCCGGCCTGACCCGGTGCTCCGCGATCAGCTCGCCCGCGTACTCCATGAACGCGGCGAATCCCGCTCCCCGGGCCTCGGCGCTCGCCTCGGAGGTGGACAGGAACATCTCCGTCCAGCCACGGAACTGCTCGAACCGGTCCATCGGGACGCCGAGCATCTCGCAGATCACCCGCGCGGGCAGCGGCAGGGCGAAATCGGCGACCACGTCGAACTCCTGGCCGGCCGCGTCGATCAGCTCGTCGGCGATCGCCGCCGCGCGGGGCCGCCAGCGCTCGATGTGCCGGGGAGTGAAGGTGCCCTGCATGATGCGGCGGTAGCGGGTGTGCTCGGGCGGGTCCTGGTTGATCAGCGCCGAGGGGTCGTCCTCGAGGGAGGTGCCGCTGACCATGCGGGGAAGGCCGGGCGTCCGCAGGTTGCGGCTGCTGGCCGGCGAGGTGAGAACCGCGCGGACGTCGTCGTACCTCACGATCATGGGCACCTGGTCCCCGCTCGGCATGACGGTCGGCTCCAACGGAGCCTCGGCGAGCCTGCGGACCAGTTCGGGAGAGGGGGTGCCGAGCGGACCGGGCGGAAGGTCGGGCCAGGGTGAAGTGGTGCTGGACCGTGCTGTCATGATCGCCTCCTGGCGATGCCGGGCCAACGAGTCCCCTGGAACGTACGGAACAGTACGTAGCCGGTCAATGACTCAGTGGCCACACATCCCTGAGGCTCCTGTGGGCGCGCGTCTGTTCGGCAGACTCGGCCTAGGAGACGGGATGTGCCGCGGCGCGGGAGGCGGCGGCCATCAGGTGGTCGATGAGCGCCAGCAGGACGTCGCGGCCCGCCTTCCGATCGCGGGCGTCACACAGCACCAGCGGCACCTGCGGGTCGAGATCGAGCGCCTTGCGGATCTCCTCCTGCGTCCGGTCCTTGACGCCGTGGAAACAGTTGACGCCGACCACGAAGGGGACGCCGCGGCTCTCGAAGAAGTCGATCGACGCGAAGCTCACGTCCAGCCGGCGGGTGTCCACGAGGACGATCGCGCCCATCGCCCCGTTGACGAGGTCGTTCCACATGAACCAGAAGCGTTCCTGCCCGGGGGTGCCGAACAGGTAGAGCACGAGGTCGCTGTTGATCGTGATACGCCCGAAGTCCAGCGCGACCGTGGTGGTGGTCTTGCCGCTCACCCCTTCGAGGTCGTCCACGCCGATGCTGGCGTGGGTCAGGTACTCCTCGGTACGGAGCGGGGCGACTTCGCTCACCGCGCCGACCAGGGTCGTCTTCCCCACGCCGAAACCACCGGCGATAAGGATCTTCACTGCCAGGGGAGCGTGAACCCCGTGGTCAGAGGTTGCGAAGCCCATCCCTCACCGCCTCAAGGATTGACATTCCAGGTAATCCGCCCGCCTGCGCGAAGGCCAGCGGCGGCCGGGATCGCACCTGACCGGACTCGATCAGATCGCCAATGAGGATCTTGGTCACTGACACCGGGAGGTGCAGCGCCGAGGCGACCTCGGCCACCGCCAGGGGCCGCTTGCACAGAGCGAGGATGGTCCGGTGCTCCGGCTGCATCCTTCGCAGGCCCGCCCCGTTGTCCGAGGACTCCTCGGAGATCGCCGTCACCAGGGTGATCAGCGTAAGGTCGTCCCGCTCCGGGGTGGTTCGTCCGCCGGTGATCGTATAGGGACGGACAAGGGGCTCGTCGGCGTGGTCTTCGTCGAAGCCCTCCGTCCAGTGCCTCATCCGCGTCTCCCCGCGTCGTCGGCCGGCGGGGTACGCGCGTCGGTTCCCAGCTTCTGGCCGACCTGCTGGATGAGGGTGTGCATCGCGACGCTCATCAATTCGGCGTCGACCTCCTGGGAGGCCACCACGGCCAGGTGGGTGCCGCGGCCCGCGGCCGTGATGAACAGCCACAGCTCGGCCATCTCGATGATGACCTGGTGAACCGGTCCGCCGCTGAACAGCTGCCCGACACCGCGCGCCAGGCTCTGCTGGCCGGTGGCGATCGCGGCGAGGCGTTCGGCGTCCGAGCGTTCGATGGTCCGGGAGCGGCTGATCACCAGGCCGTCGTCGGACAGCACGATGGCGTGCCGGGTGCCCGCGACCTGATCGACCAGGCCGTCCAGGAGCCAGTCCAGGTCTGTGTCGGTGGCGGTGGTTCGCTGCGTCATCATCGATCTTCCGTCGTAGGCGAAGGGGGCTCGGGGGATCCGTTCGGCCGGGGCTGGAGGGTGTCGTCACCGGTCCGGCGCCTGCGGGACTGCCTCTGGAAGGCGCCGATCGTGGCGCCGGATCGGCTGGGCTGGTCGCGTACGGCCCAGGTCTCCTGGTCGGTACGGTCGTCCCGGTCCGCCGGGACCTTGAGCTCGGTGACCAGGTTGGCCTGGCGCACCCGCTGGGGCAGCGGCCGGCGGTCGGGCAGCGGCGGCCCGTCGCCACGGTCCGGTGATCCGGTGGCGGATGCCGTGACGTGTGCCATCGCGCGCCCCCGGGAGCGAGTCGGCAACTGGGTGTCGTCGCGGGGCGTCTCTTGGGGCTTCTCGTGGGGCGGCTGAGAACCGGCCGTACCTTCCTGCGGGTACGGGTGCGGGTGCGGGCCGGTGGGGTCCTGGGGGGCCTCAGCGGGGCGCGCGGCCGGGCCCGGTACCGCGCGGGGCCGGTCCACCACCAGCGAGTCCGGGAGCAGCACGATGACACGGGTGCCGCCGAAGGCCGACTGCCGCAGTTCCACCTGGAGGCCCAGGCTCGCGGAGAGCCGGGCGACCACGTACAGGCCGAGACGCACGTCGTCGGCGTGAGTCATCACGTCGAGCTGCGGCGGCGACTCCATCAGAGCGTTGGCGGCGGCGTACTGCTCGGGTTCCATGCCCAGGCCGCGGTCCTCGATCTCCACGGCGATGCCGCGGCTGACGAGTGCGGCCCGCACCTCGACGGGGGTCGGCGGCCTGGAGAAGGCGGTGGCGTTCTCCATGAGCTCCGCCAGGACGTGGACCAGCACTCCCACCGCGCGCTCGGTCACCCAGGGTTCGCCTTCGACGTCGATCGAGATCCGCCGGTAGTCCTGGACCTCGCCCTGCGCGGCGCGCAGGACGTCGAGCAGGCGTACGGGCTTGCGCCAGCGACGCTGCGGCTGGCCGCCGCCGAGGATCACCAGGTTCTCCTCGTAGCGGCGCAGGCGGGCGGTGAGGTGGTCCAGGTCGAACAGGCCCTCCAGCACCTCGGGGTCCTCGTGCCTGCGTTCCAGCTCGTCCAGCTTCTTCAGCTGAAGACCGATGAGGATCTGGGTACGGCGGGCGATGCGCTGGAGCATGCGCTGGAAGCCACGGTGCTGTTCGGCCTGGCGCACGGCGGTGGAGACAGCGCGGCGGCTGGCCATGTTGAGGGCCTGCCCGAGCTCGCCGAGCTCGTCGGGAGTGGGGTCGACCATGTGTACTTCTGCCTCCACGTCGACGTCCTCGCCGCGCTCCAGCCGGGCGACCACGTCGGGCAGCCGTTCCTGGAGTTCCAGGGCCTCCTGCCGTAGCTGGAGGATCCGCCGCCGGAGAATGGCGGTGAGGCGCCAGCTCGTGACGATCACCAGGACCAGGGCGAGCAGTCCCACGCCGGTGATGCTGACGAAGATCACGAAGAGCTGTTTGGCGTGACTGTAGCCGATCTTGGCCACGTTTTCGAGCCGGAGGCTGAGGAGCTCCACCAGTTGCGGGGTGATCGTGTTCACCGACGAGCGCCACGCGGGGGCGACCTGGCGGAGCTTCACCTGGTTGTCGTCGGCGCCGGTCCCGGAGGCGACCAGCCGCTGCTCCGTGTCGGTCATGGTCTTCCACGCCTTGCTGGTCGTCAGCGCCCTGTACCGGCTCTCGTTGCCGAAGAGGCTGGGGACCACCCGGGACTCCATGAGGTGCTTCCGGGTGCCGACGGCGTCGGTGACGAGCTTGTACTCGTCCCTCGTCAGACGCCCCGTCTCCCAGCCGCGGGCCAGGACGGCGTCCTCGCGGCCGATCGTGTCGACGACCCAGAAGAGGTCGACCAGCGTCTGCGCCCGGCTGCTCACCTGGCCCTCGTCGGTACGGCTGAGGGCGGTCAGCACGCCGAGGTCCGACTCGATGACGCCGTTGTAGTAGTCGAACGCGTTCTGGGCGCTGGACCAGCCGGCGTCCACCGCCCGGCGCTGCTGCTCCAGGAGGCCGAGGCCGCGGTCGGTCAGGGCGATGGCGTCCGTGGTGCCCTCGGGCGCCCTGGAGGTGTCCATGGCGGCCAGCGGGCGGAAGGCGGCCACGGCCTTGTCGGTCTCCGCCCGCTGCTTGGCGAGCTTGTCGCTGGACGCCTCTCCAGGCTTGGCCTGAGTCTCGGCGGTGAGCCGTCGCTCCAGGTCCAGGTTGAAGAACAGGTTGGCCGCGGGCCTGCCGACGGAGATGGCGGCCAGCTCCAGCTGGGCCGTCTCGGCCCGCCACTGGCTGAAGAGCTGGAACATGCCCGAACCCAGCAGCGGCGCGAAGGTCACGGTCGGCACGACCACGACGATGATCAGCACGGTGCGCAGGCGCAGCCGGCGGCGGCTGGTCAGCCGCCGCGACCCGGCTTCTGCGGACCCCGGTAAGCCGTTCCCCTCGGTTCCCGTTCGTCGTCGCCCGACCCTGCCCAAGCCAGCCACGTGCAGGACACTCTCCTCAACCGGTCGGTGCGTTCATGACGAAAATCGCCAAAGTAGGCGATTGGTGCCTGATAGTAGCTACACCACAGATGACTCGAAAGCCCCACCTTCCCCAGCACTGCCGTAAGACACCCCCCGTTACGCTTCGACGATGATGGATGTGATGTTCCCTCCCAAGCTGAACGCGGGCGACGTCATACGGATCGTGGCGCCGGCCAGGTCCCGCGCGATGGTCATGGAGCACGATCACACCGGCATCATCGCGTCCCGGTTCGCCGAGCTCGGCCTGAGGCTCTCCTACGGCAGCCATGTCGACGAGCGGGACGCGCTGGACTCCTCCAGCGTCGCCTCACGGGTCGCCGATCTGCACGACGCCTTCGCGGACCCGTCGGTCGCGGCGATCCTGACGGTCATCGGCGGCTACAACTCCAACGAACTCCTGCCGTTCCTGGACTGGGAGCTGATCCGCGCCAACCCGAAGATCCTGTGCGGGTACTCCGACATCACCGCCCTGCAGAACGCCATCCTCGCCCGGACCGGGCTGGTCACCTACTCCGGTCCGCACTGGTCGACGTTCGGGATGCGGGATCACTTCGAGCAGACCCTGCGCTGGTTCACCGCGGTCATGTTCGACACCGCTCCGGTCACCCTGTCCCCGGCGCCGCACTGGAGCGACGACCTCTGGTTCATGGACCAGGACAAGCGCCACCTGATCCCCAACGACGGATGGTGGCCGCTGCGCCCCGGCACCGCCGAGGGACGGATCGTCGGCGGCAATCTCTGCACGCTGAACCTGCTGCAGGGAACCCCGTACATGCCGTCCCTCGACGGCGCGCTACTGATCGTCGAGGACGACCTGGAGTCGCACCCGGAGACTTTCGCCCGCGACCTGACCTCGCTGCTGCAACTCCCCGACGCCCCGAACATCCGGGGGCTGGCGATCGGCCGCTTCCAGGAAGCCAGCCGCATGTCCCGCCCGCTGCTGGAACAGATCATCGGCAACCAGCCACTGCCGGCCGGCGTTCCCGTCGTGGCCAACATCGACGTCGGCCACACCGACCCCTTGGCCACCTTCCCGATCGGCGGCCAGGGCCTGCTCACCATCACCGGCTCCGCGGCAAGCCTCACCCTGCTACGCCACTGACCAGCCGACGGCTTGCGTGGCGGAACAGCTCACCAACCGATCAGGAATGAAGAAGCGACGGCCGCCGACCCTCCGTAGCGTGACTCTCATGTGCACCACCCCTTACGCACCAAGGAGACAAGGCATGAAAGCGCACGTGAGCTCGATCCTTCTCGGCGTCCGGGACATGGAGGCGTCCAAGCGGTTCTACACGGAGGGTCTCGGCTGGAAGATCCAGCACGATTACGGCATCTCGGTGTTCTTCGAATCGGATGGAGCCTCGCCCGTCGGCTTCTACGGCCGCGAAGGCCTGGCCGACCAGGTGGGCACGAGCCCGGAAGGCAGCGGTTTCAGCGGGCTGGTCCTCACCTACGTGGTGCGCAGCGAGGCTCGGGTCGACGAGATCATCGCGGAGGCCGAGAAGGCCGGCGCCACGATCCTCAAGCCCGCCGGCCCCCTGCCGTGGGGCGGATACGGCGGCTCTTTCGCGGACCCGGACGGCTACGTCTGGAGCCTCGGCTACAGCGCCCAGGGAAAGGACCAGCCCTACGCGGAGTAGCCGCCGGCCTCGGCGAACGCGGGCGGCCTCTCCCGGCCGCCCTCCGGTGATCGCCGTCGAGCATCATGAGGTCCTCGGCAGCCACCGCCGATTGGGCTGCCGGCCCTTACAGGAATCGCTCCACCGTCTCGGCGAACTCCTCCGGGGTGACGATCCGCACGCCCAGACCTTCGGCCTTGGCCCGCTTCGATCCGGCCTTGTCGCCCGCCACCAGCAGTGAGGTCTTGGCCGACACGCTGGAGGACGCCTTGCCGCCGGCGCGTTCGACCAGCTCGTTGACCTCGTTGCGCGAGAGGGCCTGCAGGGGACCGGTCATCGTGCCGGTGACCACGACCGCCATCCCGGCCAGCGGCAGGTCGGCGGGAGCCGGCTGCGCGCCGGGTGTCGCCGTCACGGTACCGGGCTCCGTCATGTTCACCCCTGCGGCGATCAGCTTGTCGATGAGGTCGCTGAGCTCCGCGAGTTCGGCCACCACGAGCGGCGCCTTCTCGGGGCCGATGCCGTCGACCGCCTGGAGCGCTTCCGCGTCGGCGTCGCGGATGGCCTGCATGGTGCCGAAATGGCGGGCGATGCGGCGGCTCATGGACCTGCCGGTGCCGCGTACTCCGAGGGCGCAGAACACCCTGCTGAGTGGCTGGCCCTTGGCGCGTTCGATGGCGGTCAGGAGCTTGTCGGTGCTGGTCTCGCCCATGCGCTCCAGGCCCAGCAGTTGCTCGCGGGTCACGGTGAACAGGTCGGCGAAGTCGGCGATCAGCCCTGCGTCGAGGAGCTGCTGGATGCGGTTGTCGGCCAGGCCCTCGATGTCGAGCTGGTCGCGTCCGGCGGCGTAGCCGATCGACGCGATCGCCCGGCAGGCGCGGCCGCGCACGCAACGCCACCGCTCCTGGGACTTGTCGATGGCGTCGCCGCAGGACGGGCACACCTCGGGGAAGACGATGGGCTCCTCGCTGCCGGTGCGCAGGTGCACGACCGGGGACTCGACCCGGGGGATGACGTCGCCCGCCTTGTAGACGACGACGCTGTCACCGAGCATGAGCCCGCGCCGGGTGATGTCGGCCACGTTGTGCAGGGTGGCGTAGGTGACGATGCTGCCGTCCAGCGTGACCGGCTCCAGCACGGCGCGTGGGGCGATGACGCCGGTGCGGCCGGTGTTCCACTCCACGCCCACCAACTTGGTGATCTTCTCGACGGCGGGAAGCTTGTAGGCGATCGCCCAGCGGGGCGCTCGTGAGCTGAATCCCGCTTTCTCCTGATCGGCGGCCAGATCACACTTGATCACGATGCCGTCGATGCCGAACGGCAGCTCGGCCCGCATGGCCGCGATCTGCTCCACGCGGGCCTGAACCTCGTCCAGGCCGGCTGCGACGGTGCCGGCCACGGGCGTGGCGGCCGTGGTCTGGACACCCTGCCCGGCGACCCACGCCATGATCTCGCTGTGCGGGAGCTCCCGCAGCCGCGCGGCCAGTTCCGAATGATCGTCGGGGGCGGGGAGGGCGCCGTAGCCGAAGAACGTCAGCTCGCACACATACGGCCGGTCCTGGGCGCGCAGCGTGCCGGCGGCGGCGCTGCGCGGGTTGGCGAAGGTGCTGCCGTCGTGCGCCTGGCGCTTGGCGCACGCCTGCTCGAACTGCTCGGCGGTCATCATGACCTCGCCGCGCAGCTCCACCGTGACGGGGTCGGCCAGCCGGCCGGGCAGGCCGACGACGGTGCCGATGGCGTGGGAGACGTCCTCGCCGGCGGTGCCGTCGCCGCGCGTGACCAGCTGGACCAGGCGGCCGCCACGGTAGCGGGCGGAGATGGCGAGGCCGTCGAGCTTGGGTTCCACGCTCCAGGCCGTCACCGTCCGGCCGAGCCTGCGCTCCAGCGAGGCGGCCCAGTCGGCCAGGTCCTCGGGGCCGAAGACGTTGTCCAGGCTCAGCATCGGCACCGTGTGCGGCACGTCGCCGACGACCGCGCCGCCGGCCACCTTCCCGGTCGGCGAGGAGGGAAGCACCTGCTCGGGATGCTCGCGCTCGTACGCGGCGATGCCCCGCACCAGCTGGTCGTAGGCGTCGTCGTCGAGGGGCGGGTCGCCCTGGCCGTAGTACGCGGCCGCGGCGTCGGCCGCGAGCTGCACGGCCGCCGCGTAGGCGGCCTGGTCCGAGAGCTCGGCGTGCGGAGGAGCGTCGATCATGCGCTCATCGTGCCGGGCAGCTCCGACATTTCCCAGCGACCCGGCGGTCGCCGGTCATCAGTTCGTGGCGGCCATCCGATGGGCGGCGGGCCGGGGCGGCCCGCTCCCGGGCGGAGCCTCAGCGCGGCGATGGCAGTACGGACAGCTCGCAGGCGTAGCCGTCGGCCGGTGCGCCCAGCACCCAGACGATCATCGCAGCCAGCGTCCGCGGCTGGATGCACGACTCGGGATCGTACGGGCGCCCGAAGGCGCGCCTGACCTCACCCAGCAGGTCGGTCGCCGTCGCCGCCGGATAGACCGTGGTGACGCGCACCCCATGGGCGGCCTCCTCCTCGCGCAGCGAATCGGCCAGCTCCCGCAGCGCCGCCTTGCTGGCGACGAACGCCGACCAGCGAGGGACCCCGGTCATCCCGGGTGAGGCGTTGACGAAGATCACGTGCCCTCTGGACCGCCGCAACGCGGGCAGCGTCAGTCGTACCAGCTCGGCGGCGGAGGCGACGTTCACCGCCAGCGTCCGCCGCCATGTCTCGGGACCGGCGTCGGCGACGGCCTCGACGGGGGAGATTCCCGCGCAGTGCACCAGCGCCTGCACCTCCCCCAGTTCCCCCGCGTCCTCCAGCGCTCCCACAGCGGCGGCCAGCGTCCCCGGCTCAGCCAGATCCGCCTCGATCCCTCGCACGTTCAGCCGCCCGACGTCGCGCCCCACGGCAGTCACCCGATGCCCGGCCTCCACCAGTGCGCCGACCAGTGCCGTCCCGATCCCTCCCGTGGCCCCGGTCACCAGCACATGCCCCATGACACTCCCTTCCTCGACACGCGACATCTGATCATGGCGCGGCGCTTCTGCTCGTACGACCGGACCTGCGGTACGGCGGCGGCGAGGCACTGTGACCAGCGTTTTGAAGGTTTATCCGCATGATGAAGCCAGTACCGCAGAAAAGTCTCAACAAAAAGTCGAACGATACCGTTGAAGGTATGACATCCGGCATCAAGGACACCACGCATGCCTTCGAGGCCGCTGCCCTGATGGGACTGTTCCCCGGCCGGCCGCGGCTGCTCGCCCTGGGCGAGCCCACCCACGAGGAGGACGTCCTGCTCGACCTGCGGAACGAGCTCTTCCGGCAGCTCGTCGAGCAGGAGGGCTACCGGACGATCGCGCTCGAGAGCGACTGCATGATGGGCCTGGTCGTGGACGACTACGTCACCTCGGGCACGGGCACCCTCGACGAGGTCATGGAACGCGGCATCAGCCACGGGTGGGGCGCCTCCGCGGGCAACCGCGAGCTCGTGCGCTGGATGCGCGCCCACAACGACGGCCGGCCCGCGTCCGAGCAGGTGCGCTTCGCCGGCGCCGACGGCCCGCTGGAGATCACCCACGCCGCGAGCCCCCGGCAGGCCCTCACCGCGCTCCACGGCTACCTCGCGTCCTGGGTGGAGGCGAACCTGCTCCCCTGCACCGCCGACACGCTCGGCCGCCTGCTCGGCGCCGACGAGAGGTGGACCGATCCCGACGTGATGATGGACCCGACCCGGTCCGTGGGGCGGTCGGCCGAGGCCAGGGATCTGCGGCTGCTCGCCGACGACCTGGTGGCGCTGCTCGACGCGCAGACGCCGCGCCTGATCGCCGTGTCTTCGCGGGACGACTGGGACAGGGCGCGCCTGTACGGGCGCACCGCCGTCGGCCTGCTGCGTTACCACTTCTGGATGGCCGACACGTCACCGGCCCGCATGGCGCGGCTGATGGGCGCGCGAGGCTCGATGATCGCCGCCAACCTCCTCGCCGTCGCCGAGCGGGGCCCGGCGCTGGCCCACGCCCACAACCGCCACCTCCAACGGGAGAGGAGCACGATGCGGATGGGCGACCTGCCGCTGGAGTGGTGGAGCTCCGGCGCGATCGTGGGCGCCCACCTGGGCGAGGAGTACGCCTTCGTGGCCACGGCCCTCGGCACCATCCCGCACCGGGGAGTCGGCGCCCCGCCCCCGGACACCGTCGAAGGGCTCCTGTACGCGTTCCCGGAGGAGCGCTACCTCGTCGACGCCCGCCGGCTGGCCGCCGCCCTCGGTGACGCGCCGCCCGCCCCTCGCGTGTCCCCCTGGTTCGGCTACTTCCCGCTGGACCCGGCCCATCTGGCCGAGAACGACGGGATCGTGTACGTCAAGGACGTCGTGCGGAGCTAGGTTCCCGCAGGACGGCCCTCGGGAGGCGGCGTGCCGGTCGGGCACGCCGCCGGTCACCGATCAGGAGAGGAAGCCGCCGTACGGGCCGTTGAGGATGCTGTTCCTCTGCGCCTGGCTGAAGTGGCAGTTCGGCTAGCTGTAGAAGGACGCCGCCAAGCACGTGCCGTCGGTGGACGTGGCGTCGGGCAGGCCGAACGCGTGCCCCAGTTCGTGCACCATGCCGCCGTACCAGCGGTTCATCGGGCCGTTGATGCCCGCGGCGCCGTCGGCGTCGTGCCCGCTGAGGATCACCCACCCGTTGCCGCCGCCACCGCCGGCGCCCTCACCTTCGGCGCTGACTTCGCCGACGTTGAGCCAGCGGCTGTCCGGGTCCCGAGCCACCGCCGACCTGGGAAAACGCTCTCCCAACCGAGAAAGTTGCAGACCGGCACGCCGGAACGTCACGTGCCGGACGGCAGACAGTCGGGACCGCCATGCGCCAGCCGGCGGAAGAAGGTCACCACGCCGGTCAGCCCCTGCGCCCACGAGAGAGATCGGGCGGGCGGGTCGTCGGGCGAGAACAGGACGGGGTGAGCAGGCGTGCCGGCGCTTCGAAGCAGCAGGTGAGCGGCCAGGTCGTGAGCCGCCTCCCGGTAACGCTCCGACTGCTCCAGCTCGGCCAGGGTCAGCAGGTGGTTGCCGACACCGGCCACGCCGCAGCACTGGCCGAGCGTGCTCAGTCGCGGCATGCGGGCGACGCAGACGTCGGCTCCCTGACGGGCGAGGGCGGCCAGGGACGCGTCGTCCAGCACCTTGCTCGCGTGCAGCAGCGTCTGCCCGATCCCGGTGAGGCCGCGACACCACGACATGGTCATCGGTTCCGCCGCCGGGTCCTTCGCTTCGAGCACGAGAGTTCGTGCGCGTTCCGCAAGGCGGCGCACGTGATCCGCGGCGGCTTCCCGCGCCCACGACTCGCCGGTCTCCTCGGCGACGCCGAGCAGCAACTCGACCATGCCGGCCAGGCCGTGCGCGCGTCCGGCGGTCACATCGGCCTCCCCCGGCGTGGAGCCGGGACTGAGCGGCCGTTCCTCCGCGACCGTACGCGCGCAGCGCAGCGCCACCTCCAGGTCCGCCGGGTCGCCGTCGGCGCGGTAGAAGTACAGGTGCCCCAGGCCGACACCGGCGTTTCCGTCGGTCAGGTCGGCGACCTCGTATTTCCACTCCGGCGGCGGCAGGCTCCGGCCCGGCCAGTCCGTCATGCCGATGCCGTGGCTGACCGCCTCCTGGAGGAACATGTCCGTCCCGGTCACGCCGGTGAACAGGCCGGGCTGCGGCCTCACCGACACCGTGACGCGTTCGGTGAAGGCCGCCAGCTCACGCAACTTCCGCTCCACGGCCGGCCGATGCCGATGGTGGAGCAACTCCAGGCCGATGCCGGCGCTGCCGCTGTAGACGCTCACGTCGTCGGCGGCCTTCGTGCCGGCCGGGGCTTCCAGAACGCCGTCCACCCGTTCGAGCAGGTCGCCCAGGAGGTTGTCCATCACCTCGGCGGCCAGGTCGGCGGTGACCACAGGCGGTCGTCCGGCCGGGCCGGTCGACAGCGACGGCGGGGACGCCGTCCCGCGGTTGTCCCCTGACGCGAGCCGCCGCATCGCGGTGCGCGCACGTTCCTCGTCGCCGAGCAGATCCACGACGGCGGACATCGTTTCCGACGGCGTCCGGCCGTGGTACCGCGAAATCGTCTGCAGCGCCCGCGTTCTCGGCAGCTCGGGATCGTCGCCCAGGGTCACCGGGTGCAGAGCGGTCGCCGCGAACAGCAGGGTCATGCCGAGCGTGTGGAAGTCGTCGCTGTCCCGCGGCGGCTCGCCGCGTGCCTGCCGGGCGGGCGCATAACCGGGTGTCATCCCTGGCAGGTGCAGTCCGTCATAGGAGGCGAGTCCGAAGTCGATGATGCTGGCCCCGTCACCGATCACGACGTTGGCGGGGGACAGATCGCGCATCATGACGCCACGTTCGTGCACCGCGGTGAGGACGCGGGCCAGCTCGCCCGCCAGCCGATCCAGGCTGCGCGCGCCTGCGTCGGGTCCGGTCGGGTACGGGCCGTTCCGCCGTACGTCTTCGGCCAGGGTCCGGGGGCCGCAGTCGGTGGTGACGAGGAACTCGTCGTCGCCGTACCGGAAGTGGTCGAGGAATCGCGGCACAGCGGCGACTCCATCGAGAGCCTGCAGAATGCGACGCTCGTTGCGCAGCCGCATCCGGCCGTCGTTCCCGTCGCCGTGTTCGCCGACGAAGGCGCGCGCCTGCTTGATGACCACCTGGCGGCCGGTCTGCTCGTCGATCGCCCGGTAGACGTTGCCCTGGGCGGCTTCCCGGATCCCGACGACGACGCGGTAGCGCCCGCCGAGCAGGACGTCGCCACGGGAGCTGCCGGGTTCCGGCCGGGCACCGGTGAACGGATCCTCCACCCATGACGGTTGCCGGTAGGTGAGCCCGGCGGGCTCGTCGAACTCCTCGCCGTCGGGCCCCTGCAGCCGGGTTGTCGGCACTCCGCGCGCGTCGGTGCTCCGCCGGGTGACGAACGCCCCGTACCGGTAGTACACCGGAGCGTCCGCGGACACTCTCCGGTCGCTGAGTACGCGCGGCCCCTGGTGGCCGCGCAGTGCCTGGGCGAGCCGTAATCCAACCTCACGGACGAGTCGCTGGTCCGGATAGACGGTGAACGCCTTACCGACGCTCTCCGCCGCCGACTGACCGTCGTTCAACTCGTGGAGCACTTGTCGCGAACGAGCCAGTTTGAATACGCAGCCCTCGGCCACCAGGAAAGGAACCAGTCTTTCCACCAGTTCGGGAAAGTTCGACGCGCGAGAAGATACGTGCAACTTCCATCCGTGGTCCGGCAAAACGGCTCCGTCTGGCCTGACAACCAGCCAGACAGAGCCGCCTGTCACCGTGTAGTCAGCGCTGACGCATTGCCTGACGACTTGTTCCACCCAGGCCGGGGAACCAGTCTCGTCCATCTCCTGCCAGCTCCCGTCCGGGTGAGTACCGCCACGTCAGCGCCGCGCCGATCCCGGCGATCAGCAGATCTTCGAAACCCCAGGTCGCGTCACCGGGCAACGGTCCTGGTCCACCTGGCTCTCCCACCGCTGCTCGAAGTCGACGACCGGCTCCATCACGTCGGTCCCGGCCACTCGGGGTTCCATCTTCAGAAGTGCCGACATTTGCTGTCCCTTCCGCCCATTACAGCCTGTCCGATATCCAGCGCGATGCTAACATGTGGGGCGATTCTGTCAAGATCCCTTACGTCAGAAAGCGGACTGACATCAGAGGACGACCAACCGTAATCAGGGCAGCCCCATGGCGGCCTTCTGCCGCCCGCCGACAATGCGCCCGCAATCCGCCGACTTCCCAGCAAGAAAACGGCGTGGCGCACAAATAGCGTTTCTTTCCCTCCTTGCGGCTGAGCCAAACAGTGCATCCGTGAGTCAGCAGATCAACGGTGGTGAAGCCGGCCTCCGGCGCACGCGCCCCAGACGTCGTACAGTCGTGAACTCAGGAGACGGCAGGCGGGTCCGATGCGGGCTCCAGACCGAGGCGAGCGGGCAGGCCGGCGGCGGCGGCCGTCAGCTCGGGCGGTGTCGGGCGACGGGTCACCATGAAGAGGGTGAGCCTGCCCGGAAGCGTCATCGCCGAGACCTGCTCCTGCGGCTCGGCGTAGCAGGTGCCCAGCCCGCGGGGCAGGACGACGGGGCAGCGCAGCAGGCGGCCCATCCGCACGGCCGTTTCCGCCGTGGCCGCCCGCCGGGGACGACCGCCCAGCTCGCAGACCCGCCGGTGCAGCGTGGCGGCGGCGGTGTCGTAGGTGTACACGATCACGTCGAGCCCCGCGAACGGCTTTCGCCCGGAGCCGAGCCGCACCTCTGCGGGGATCAGGACGGCGAGCCGATCGCCGTGATCGCTGACCTGGTGCACCGTCACCTCGCCCAGCAGTTCCTCCAACGCCGGGAACAGCCACGGGGCGAGGCTGGCGAACGTGCCGGCGGTGAGCGTGCCCGCGCGCGCCGCCGCCCGGGTCCGATCGAAGATCGCCTCCAGGTGCTCGAGGACGTGTGCCGCCTCCGCCGCGAGCGCCCGCCCGGCCGGCGTCGGTCTCGCTCCCGTCGTGTCCCGGTCGAAGAGCCGTTCGCCGATCCGCCGTTCCAGCGCGGCCAGCCGATTACTCGCGGCCGGCTGGCTGATGAGCAACTCCCGCCCGGCCGCGCCGAGCGAGCCGTGCCGGAAAAGCGCTTCGACGAGCCGCAGATCCTCGACCGTGGGGCCTCTCGCCGGAGGAGGCGGGAGGCATCGGACCGCAGGGAGGGGCCATGGCGTGGGTGCCGGCCGAATGCACGCTGCCGACCGAGGACCAGCCGTTGCGGGTGGCGGAGTTCGATGCGCTGTTCGCCTCCGCCCTGCGGGGGGGTGGACCGGACGGGGCCGACGCGTCTGCGGTTGATGCTGGACGGCGCGGCGGAGGCGGAGGAGACGACGCGGGATCTGGTGGCGCGCGAGACGGAGTGCTGCTCGTTCTTCGGCTTCACTCTCACCACCGGCGGGAAGGGCCTCACCCTGGACGTCGAGGTCCCGGCGGTTCACACGAAGGTACTCGATCGGCTGGCCGCCCGGGCGATCGAGGCGGCTCCCCAGGTGGCGCCATGACCGACAGCGGGTTGCGGACGCGAACGGCTGCCAAGCCGGCCGAGGTGGAGCAGAAGATCCATGATCTGCGGACGATCCGCGAGACGCTGCTCCAGGCGGTGGACGCCGGATGCGACGACTTGGCGACGTGCGCGGCCGGCGCGGCCATCTGCCTGGTGGGAGTGCTCGTCATCATGTACGCCCCGCGCGGTTAGAGGCGGTGGCCGGCCCGCGCCGTCGCGGGCGGCTCCAGCAGTTCGGGCGGCGGGGCGGGCGAAGGGCCGTCATGGGGCAACACCCCATCCACAGGCCGATCACCGAGCACCTCACTGACTGCCATACCGCGATCACGCCTTGCGTGCGGAAGAAAATCTGTAGTCGTCACAGTAGACATTCGCGCCGGACGTCGCTAAGGTTTCTGACATCGCAAGAGACGGATCCACGAGGGCAGCGCAGGACGAGCACCACGACGACCTGCCCGGACGGACGTGGACAGCATCACAGAACGAGGAAGAGGCAGAAGGTCGGACTGCCGCGGCCAATGCGGTTGAACAAGGGCCGGGGCGGTGGACGCGCTGCCATTGCACGAAGCCGACACAGATCCCAAGGTGTCGACGCACGGATGAACAGGAAAGGAGTGTTGAACGCCATCAGGATCGCCCGTCGCAGGCAGCACGACGCCGCACGGGTACCGCAGCTCCACGAACAGGACGGTGGTCTACGGTCACGCTTACGCGATCCCCGCGCCCTCGCCGCATCGGCGGCTGGTGCGGAAGAAGAGAACCGGCCAAAATGGCCGGTCGATGGTGTTAAACCTCTGGGCCCCGGCGCATCATGGCGCCGGGGCCCCTATCCGCATGCGGGAAGGTTGAATGGATCAAACACACCAGGCATCGGCCACCACCTCCACGCGAGACCGGCCACGCCACACCACTGACAAACCAGCCGCCGCAGGCGACAGCCCCGAGCAGCGGCTCGACGATGAGGACTATCCCGCCTACAGCATGGGCCGGGCGGCCGCGATCCTCGGCGTCACCCCGGCGTTCCTGCGCAGTCTCGGTGCCGCCAAGCTGATCGAGCCCCTGCGCTCGGAGGGCGGCCACCGCCGCTTCTCCCGCTACCAGCTGCGCCTGGCCGCCCGGGCCCGCGAACTCGTCGACGCCGGCACCCCGCTGGAGGCGGCCTGCCGCATCATCATCCTGGAAGACCAGCTCGCCGAGGCTCTGCGCATCAACGAAGAACTACGCCGGCGCCCCTGACCGCGCCAGGCCCGGCCGGCGACAGCGCGCAAGATGGAACTCTCACTGTCGTCCGCTGTCCTGCCAGCTCTCCCAGGTTCGCCCCGCTAATGATCATGGCGGGTGATCTGGTGCGATCGGAGGTGGCGGCTGACATCGCCCGCGAACTCCACCTGGACCCGCCGCTCGGCGAACCGCCACTCCTTGTCGCGCAGCAGGAAGCGGTCCCGGTAGCGGCCCGCGGCGATGATCTCGAGCGGCCTCCCGTCGACCGACTGCAGCACGGTGAAGTACGAGCGTGCGGCTGCCGTTCCCGCCGCATCGTCCACATCGACGATGATGTTCGTGATCACATGCCTGGTACGCGGCGTACCGTCCGCATAGATGATCACTGTGTTCTCGAACATCGTACGGATGGCGTCGGAGCCGGTGACCGGGCCCGAGCTGCCGACGAAGGACGCATCTCCGAGCAATGCGCCCAGACCGGCGAAGTCACCGTCGTCCACCAGCTCCGCGTATCGCGCGACAAGGTTCTCGATGTGCCGATGGGCGGGCAGGCCGGCGGACACGCGTGTTCCCGGTGTTCTCGGTTCCAGATCGCAGCCGTCAACGTACAGCACCTGGCCCGGGTACGGCGGGGCTCACCACTCCCGGCAGAGCACCGAGAGGCGTCACCCGGCGGCCCTTGGGCCGGGCGGCTGCGGGGCCATCTCGGGCGACACGCGACACACCCTCCCAGAGCCCCTTCACCACCGATGCTTCCCGCTTAACCTGCAGAAACAGGAACAAGCGAAGGTCGGCTCATCCACCACTTCGCTGGACGTGACCTCGACCGACAACGTCATACAGGAGAAACCATGCGCCGCGTCATGTCCGTTGCCGTGGGAGCAGTCGCCCTTCTCCTCGGCGGCCACCGGACGCCTCCTCCCCACACGGAGGACACCTCGGCTGTATCGAACCCGGACAAGCGACAGCCGAGCCGGCTGCCGGCGCAGCAACTACGGGTCAGGATCCTTCAGAGCCTGCCGCACGATCCCCGCGCCTTCACCCAAGGCCTCGAGATGGCCAACGGCATGCTGTACGAAAGCACCGGCGGGTACGGCGAGTCGGCCGTCATGGCCGGGCCTGCCGGGAAGACGCCCACCGTCCATGCACGACTGCCGGCCCGGCTGTTCGGTGAAGGAATCAGCGTCCTGGGACCGAGGCTGTGGCAGCTCACCTGGCGCGACGGCATCGCCGTCGAACGGGACAGCCGCACCCTCGCCGAACGCCGCCGCGTCACCTACACCGGCGAAGGATGGGGACTGTGCCACCAGCGACGGGACAACCGGCTGGTGATGAGCGACGGTTCCGCCCTCCTCACCTTTCGCGACCCGGCCACGTTCGCCCCCACCGGCTCACTCACCGTGACCGAGCACGGCCAGGCCGTCCCACGGCTCAACGAGCTCGAATGCGCGGCCCCCGACACCGTCTACGCCAACATCTACCGAACCGACCGGATCGTACGGATCGATACCAGCACTGGCATGGTGACCGGCAGCATCGACGCCACGGGCCTGCTCACCCCACGAGAACGCCCGAACGCCGGCCCCCTGAACGGCATCGCGGTCATACCCGGAACCGATGAGTTCCTGCTGACCGGCAAGCGGTGGCCCAAGATGTTCCGCGTGCGTTTCATCTCCGACTCCGCTGCCATGGAAGACCATGCCGACGCGTCCGCGAAGGCGTAGCTTGAGAGCCTTACGGCGCCGCGTTGATCAACGCCGGCGACCCGGTGCGCGATGACGAGCACCTTCCAGGGCAAGAGGCCGCGCCCAGAGCCTTTCGAGCTCCCCGCGATCGAGACGATGTGCGAAGCGGCAGACTGCGGTCCTGGCAAGATGGCGACATGGAACGTGTACTCGGAATCGGCGGATACTTCATGCGAGCCGCCGACCCGGCGGCCCTGGGTGCCTGGTATCGCGACTGCCTGGGTCTGGACGCCGACGAGAACGGCCTGTGGCTTCAGGAAGCCGGAATGACCGTGTTCGCGACTTTCGAGTCCGAGACCGAATACTTCGGCTCCCGCACCCAGCAGACGATGCTCAACTTCCGCGTCCGCGACCTGGATGCGATGCTCGCCCAATTGCGCGCCAAGGGAGCGGACGTGGCCGAGGAGACTCAGGACATGGAGGGGGTCGGCCGGTTCGGCTGGGTCGCCGATCCTGAGGGCAATCGGGTCGAGCTGTGGCAGCCCAGCTGACGATGTCTTAACGGTCTTCATGGTCTCCACGCAGGTGGTGCCCTGCTGGTGGCCAACGGGGTTGCCGAGGTGTGAACCATGATCAGACCCGCGCGACCATGTCCCCTTGCGCCTTCTGCGGGCAGGCGCGCGACGTACCGGAAATACAACTGGGCGGGCCTGACTCAGCGCGCCTTCCGGCCTTGATCAACATCGCCATGCTCCGGCCGGCTGAAATTGTCGGGGACGGACTCTACGCTTCCCGCCCATGAGCAGAGACGAGTCTTCTGTCGCGCACACGAAGCGGATGGAAGTGGAGGTGGAGGACTGCGGTCAGGTCTATGTCCTCGATCGAGGGAACCACGAGGCCGCCGACAGACCAGATGACTCACCCACTCACTCCATCGGGCTCATCAAAAAAGAGTCCAGAGGCATCGCCGGCCTGCGCATCGCCGCGCAATGGGGAGAGATTCCCTTCACAGTGACTGTCGCCGACCGGGATCCGGGCGCTGACCTTGACGGCTATGAGGACATCGTGGAAATCAGCTTCGAGTCACCGTCGGGCGAGGTCTTCCTGGTGGGGTGGCTCATGGGTTGGGACGACGAAAAGGCGCACGACCTTTCCCCGCTGCTTTCTGGTCCCGGCACCTACCGCCTGCGCTATCACGTCCGAGGAATGGATGAGGAACGCTGCTCGACAGATGACCACTACCTGCAGATATGGCCTGCGCCAAAGCATGGTCCGGCCGTACTGAAAACGAGTGAGAACTTCCAGCACTCTATGGAGCCTGAAGTCTGATCTGGATCGAGGCCGCACCGCCCGCAGGGGAAGGGGGCCAGAGGCACCGGGGGCAAGGTCGAGCCCCCAGCGGGAGGAACGACCTTGGTTCCGTGGCCCTGGTCTGCTCGGCTTGTCCCGGGCCCACGGCGGGCGGGATGATCACTCTCCCACCTCAGCCACCTACGACCCGTTGTCCGGCCCGGCGATCATCCCGGAGCCTGAGCGCCCTGCCGGAGGGCCGCTATTTCCACAAGTAGTCATAGCGTGGCGAGGCTGGACTGATGAGGACCTCACCATCTCGAATCTGCCACTCCTCTTGACCGTTCTCCTCATGAAACGCCAAGAACAGGCCACAAACACGGTCGCCGTCCTCATCGATGGGCGGCAGCGCAGCGATCCGCCGAAGCAGGTCGAGGACCTCGTCAGCATCGCGGACGCTGCGGGCGTAGCAAGCCGCATCAAGCCAGCCCCCTTCGGGAAAGGTCCACCCCTTTTCCTCCCCCCGGCGGATGATGCGCTCCGCCTCGGCTCGTTGCCCGTAGAACTCCAGCCAGCCGCGTACGTAGATCCAGGCGCCCATATCGACATGATCCTCTTGCATAGGGGTGAAGAAGTAGGCGGCCCGCGGGCTCGGCCGCGCGGCGGCGCGTGCCCCGCCACCCGGATCCTCAAGAGATCAACTCGGCAAGCTCTCCAGAGTCGGCGGCCAGGGGTGGCCGTCGATGCGTTCGGCAGTGAGCGAGGCCCTTAGCTCAGGGCTGAGCGACCGGAGACGCCATCAGGCACGAGCGGCGCCCGGCTACAACGGGACGATGACTTCGCGCCCAAGTCCTGCAGACTTGGACACGAAAGCCGTTCCGAGGTATCGCTAGATTGTCAGCTTGTCGAGGATGGCTGCCACCTCTCCGGCCCTGTACAGGAATCCCACATGTGATGTGTCCAGGGTGTGAACGTCGTACGGATTGTCAGGCGTCAGGGCGTCCGCTTCAGCGATCAGCCTGTCTTGCATGGCCACCGGGAGGGACCGGTCTTCGATGAGGCGAATGTAGCTGCGCGCGATCGTGCCCCAGGTGTCGGCGTGCACGCGAGCGTCGGCCGTTATCACCGCGATCGATTCGTCCGGCTGCAGCCCGCGCGCGTCCCACGCGAGAACGGCCGCCTCCCCCTGTGGACGGAACATCGCCCGCTAGAGTGCCTGCTGTGATCATTTATCGTTCGCTTCTGGCCACCGGTCTTTTATGCGTGGTGCTTTCAACCCCAACTCCCGCTTCGGCTGCGAGCCCTCCCCAGCCGCCGTCTCCGGATCAACTCAAAGCGGCCCTGATTCTGCCGGCGGATCTCGGCGAGGACTTCACGCGCAACACGATTCGAAACAGGGATCCTCTGAATGACATGGTCACCCGTTCGAAGGCGTGCACCACGGCGGTCAAGGGAATCGTCCCGCTCTATCGAGCCGAGGCCGCGACCTGGCTGAAGAAGGAAGACACATGGGAGGGGGTGAGCGAGTACATAGTGAGCGGCACTCGCGGCAAGATCTCAACCTTGGAGAGGGCGGCCAAGAAGATGGTCCGCGACTGCAGCCACGTCACGGTTACCTCGGACGCCACCAAGGACACGATCCGCAAGCTGTCTGTCGGCATGCTCGGTGACGGTGTCTATGGGATCAAGCTCCGCAGCGGGTTCCCGGGCAGGAACCTGGACAAGGAGTCGATGGTGGCGATCGACATCGTGATTGTCCGGGTGGGGAACACCATGATCTTGCTGGACCACGACGGCCACGTGGGCCAGTTCGATCCTGCGCTCACCAGGTCCGCCGCGGAGACGGCCACGAGGCGGCTTCGGGAGGCCCTGGAAACCTCATAGCGACCTTTGCGGCGGCGCTAAGGCATGGCGGTACAGGCTGATGCGACTCCGCTTTCCCCATGGGCAGTCGAGGAAGTGCTGGGAAGGCGTCCGAGCGGAGCGGGGCCCTTTGACCCGCCCCGACCACTGCCATGCGAACTGGTGGCAGGCCCGTGCCACTGCCTGGTCTCGCTGATCGAACAGCGCTGATCGACAACGGGTTCGTCGAAGACGCCGGCGCGCCGCTTCCCAGCAACCTCACCCCGCGTGAGGCGGCCCGATACGAACCGGCCAGGAACTTCTTCGCGTGGATCGACTCCACTCCGCGGAGCTCTCCGTACGACATCCAGTCCAAGATCAAAGCTGCCAAGGTATGCCTGCTCGGCATCGGCGGCACGGGCTCCGCCGTGGCGGCCGGACTGGTCTCCAGCGGCATCGGAGCTCTGCACATCGCCGACTTCGACACTGTCGAGGAACCGAACCTCACGCGCCAGCTTCTGTACACCGAGCAGGACATCGACCGCCCCAAGGTCGACAGCGCGGTGGACCGGCTACGTGACATGAACAGTCTCGTCACAGTGACCGGCAGCACCGTCAAGGCAGGCGCGTCCAGTGACATCGCCGCCTTGATGGAAGACTGCGACGTATTCGTCCTCTGCGCGGACAAGCCGCACCCGGACATCATGTTCTGGACCAACGAGGCGGCGCTGCGCACCGGTACGCCATGGTTCGTCAGCTTCTACACAGGGCCGATGGCCGTCGTCGGATCCCTGATCCCACGAGAGACCGGGTGCTGGGCGTGCCTGCAGCGTCAGGAGAACCGTCGCGAGCTCCACGCCCACGGCCGCTCACTCACCGAGGAGCGCCCGAACGCCGTGATCGCGGCCAGCGCGAACATCAGCGGACACCTCTGCGCGCTGGAAGTCCTCTATCACCTCGGCGGCCTGCCCACCCAGGCGCGCGGCCGGGTCTTCCACTGGAACTACGCCATGTGGGATCACTCGTACTACATCGACGTTCCGCATGACGACGACTGCCCCGCCTGCGGGCCCGCAACATCGTGAGTGCCGCACCGCTCACCGCCGACAGCCACGTCGGTTTCCACCCACTGATCATGCGCCCGGACGACGACGACCCGGAGGTCGTGGTCGTCGGCCGGTCAGAGATCGGGGAGTTCATAGAGCTGCCCGCGGTCTACGGCGACGCGATCGGTCTCCTGGGCGCAGGGCTCTCCATAAGCACCACCGAGGTGCGGATAGCAGCCGAGCAGGACGTGGAGCTCGACGTCGCGGAGCTCGTGGAAGCCCTGACAGACCTGGGATTCGTCCGTTCCGTCAACGGAGAGCCACTACCGGACCCGGAGGCGAACACTCCGCGCAGCCATTTCAGCCGACTCACTGAACGGCATGTGGCGTGGATCTTCAGCCGGCCGATGAAAGTCGCCTGGCTGCTGGTCATGGGCGCGGCACTGGTCACCCTCGCCATGCAACCCGATCTGCTGCCGAACTACACGGACTTCTTCTGGGGTGACTACGTCGGCCTGACGGTGCTGGTCAACACGGTGATGGTGTCGATCAGCATCAGCATGCACGAGCTCATGCATCTGACGGCGGCCCGGTCACTCGGCGTTCCCGGGCGGATCGGCTTCGGCACCCGCCTCCACAACCTGGTGGTGCAGACCGACGTCACGGCGGTGTGGGGTGTGCCGAGGCGATCCCGCTATCGGGTGTACCTGGCCGGGATGGCCTGGGATCTGTTCCTCATGGCGTCACTGACCCTGCTGGTCGCCCACGTGGCCATGTCCCAGCCCGTGAAGGCCGTACTACAGGCACTCGTCGTCTGCATTCTCATGACCCTTCCGTTCCAGCTCCAGGTCTACATGCGCACCGACCTGTACTACGTCCTTCGCGATCTGCTGCGGACCCGGAACCTCTTCGACGACGGGCTCGCCTACGCCAGGTATCTGCTCTCGAGAACCGTCGCAGGCCTGCGCCGCCGTCCCGCTCCTGTCGCCGACCCGACGACCGAGCTGGCCCCCATGAGCGGCGGGCGACCCGTGTCTACTCCGTCTTCCTCGCGCTCGGTGCCACCATCAGCCTCAGCTTCTTCGCCCTGTTCGGCGTTCCGATCGCGATCGCGGCGCTGGTGCGCGCCCTCCTCGCCATCGCCGACGGCTTCAAGGGCGGGCCGGTGCTCCTGGCGCTGGACTCCGCGCTCCTGGTGCTCATCGAAGGCGGCATTCAGGTTCTCTTCGTCGTGACCTTCATCCGGAGTCACCGGCATTGGTTCCGTCGCCGCAGCACAGCCGCCGCCGCGCGTTCCTCATAGAGCGGCGTCCGTCCACGACTCGGGGAGACTGCTGTTTCGGATCTCGCTGAGCTGGTTGCCTGCCACCCAGAAGCGATTCTCTCCACAGCTGTGGATGACCAGCTCATCAAACGCAACCCCTACCGGATCAAAGGCGCAGGCCAGCAGACGGGATGATCAGGCCGCCACCTCATCCGCCTACGGCCCCGCCCCCGGCACGGCGATCATCCCGGGACTGGAGTGTCCCGCCAGAGGCTGGGATTTCGTTGAATCGAACGAGTGTCCATCTGGGAGGCGGCCACTGTGTCGGGTCCTGGTCGGTGACCCATTCTGTCAACGAGGCAGGAAACACCTTGAGGTCGAACGACCGGTAGACCGGGAGCAGCCCCAGGGCGTTGAACGAGATTTCGACCGTCTCGGCGTGGCCGACGATGATGACGGTTTCGCCGCGGTGACGATGGGCGAGGTCGGTGATGGTGCGACTGGTACGCGTCACCATCTCTGCCCAGGTCTCGTTGCCCTTCTGCCAGGGGCGGTAGATGCCGCCGCCTTCGATGTCGAAGCGCCGGAATTCCGCGTGGGTGAGCCCGTCTGCCTCTGGCGGCGTGTGCCACGTGCAGAGCCCGCAGTCTTGTGATGAGGGTAGGCCGCCGGCCGTTGAGATCGCAGCGGCTGTTTGTACGGCACGTGGCAGGGGTGAGGAGTAGATCGTTGTCTTGTCGTTGCCGATTTCCGTGGTGATCTGCTGGCCGAGTCGTGCGGCTTGTCGGCGTCCGATGTCGGTGAGGCCGCGGCATCCTTTCGGGCCGCCTATCACACCCTCTTTCTTGTGGAGGGAGTCCCCGTGGCGCACGAAGAACATCCGAGTTCGCATGTGGTGGATCATGCCAGAGGGTTGGTAGTTGAACGCCTGGGGCGGTGATGCGCTGAACTCGCCACCGCCAGTGGTGGGCCGATCGAACCGTCCACTTCCGGCGCAGCTTCGCCAACGCCCGCACCAAGGCAGGTGTGCGTGACATCCACGTTCAGGACCCGCAAGACCTGCGCGTCCTTGCTCGTCGCCCTCGACGTTCATCCCCGAGTGGCCATGCAATTCTTCGCCACTCGCAGGGTTCCGTGACCTCGAATGTGTATTGCGAAGTCTCGTCCGTCGAAGCGCGCCGAGCGCTCAACAAGCTCGGCCACCACCCGGATTCGTAGCAGTGTTCAAGCAGCGACAAGGGTCAACGAGGCCATTCCTCGATCACGGGAAATAGCCTTTGACGTAAGACAAAGGCCGACGTCTCGCCCGACCGTACCTACGGGGACCCCGTCGACGCACCGGGGCGGCTTGCGAATCGTAGCCGGCCCATCGGAACGAGACGATGAAGACACCGACGAGAGTCGTGACCCCACCGGAGGTGGAGGCCAAGAACATCGCCAAGGACCAGTCGTCCGGATCACCAAGCCCGGCCGATCCTCCATCGACCCAGTTCATCGTGGCCCAGGCCTGCGTTGCGACGATCACTCCGAACACGGTCGTGATCACCCCCAGGACATAGCCAGGAGTACGCGGCCACGATCTCGTGGCCGCGAGTACACAACCCACCACCAACCCGACAGGGACAGTAAGGAACTGGCCGAGCACGAACGCCGTCAGGGCTGCGAGCCGTGCGTGCTCGAAGCCGTCGCCTTGTTGCAGCCTCAAGAGCGGCACTGCTATGACACCGCCGAGAAGGCCGATCGCCAGCAACCGGAGTATCGGCATATGCACCATGATCGTGGGCTAGACGAGTAGTTCCGATGTGGCTTAGTGGTCGTAGGCGATAAGGGATTTGGTGATGGGTGCGCCGTTGGTGCGGTTGTGCCATATAGCGCAGGTCATCACCAGGATTCGCTGGGCCACGCGGACGCCGACGCCTTCGATGGTGCGGCCGCCGTGCTGTTCGAGGTCGAGTTGGCCTTTGAGGGTGTCGTTGACTGACTCGATCAGCTGTCTTACCGCCTTGAGCAGGGCTTCTCCGGGGCGTGGGGTGCCTCGGTCGCGGTAGGAGGGGCGCAGCAGGCTGATGCTGCGGTCGGTGAGGAAGCGGTCGAGTTCGGTGGCGATGTAGCCCTTGTCGGCCAGGATCAGCAGTCGAGGGCGGTCGGTGGCCAACTGCGGTTCGGTGGCGATCAGTGCGGTCAGGTGATCGGCAGGCCGGCTGGGGTGCATACCAGGTGCGGTTTCAGGCCCCGTAGAAGCGGGAGTGGGAGCGGCAGTAGCCGTAGTTCGCCCAGCCGGCCCGAGCCGAGCGCTTGGCGGTCTCTCGGGAGCGGGGGCGAGGGTAATCAGTTCCGCGTCGGTGAGCCGGGGTGGCCGCCCGCACCTGCGCGAGGGCTTCAAACGGTCGTCGATGTGCACGTACAGTGCCGTCAAGAGGGTTTCTAACTCGGTCGTCACAACCCGATATTGGACACCCTCCTCACGACTGAGAAGCCGGCATTCGGAACTACTCGTCTAGCTCGTTGCTGTGCTACCCCGGCTGAGCATGTAGCTGTACTTCGCAGCGGTACAAGAGCGAAAAGGCCGCTCCCCGATCAGGGGAAGTGGCCTTGAGCGAGGCGGCGCCTAGGAGATTCGAACTCCTGACATCCTGCTTGCAAACGGGAGCTGGTCGCCACGCGGGAAGGTCCCTGACCTGGTCGGGCGGCAGGTGCGGGCAGATGACATGTGATCACGTAAGCCGCTGTTGGTGTACCTGCTGCTGTACGCGCCGCCCCTACCGGCGCTCCCGTCACCCGATGTCCAAGCCAGGAAGGAATCCGCAGGCAGACGGGCTGGGCTGATCTGCTCACACTGCCGGATAGCCCCGCCGTATCGGCGATACCGACGATATGAGCCTCCGCCCCCGTCTCAGGCGATGGCAGCGATGTCACCGTCGTCAAAGTAGATCGACTGATGGAGCCGGCCACCCAGAGCGGTGGCGTACCGAGCGAGCACGTCCTGCCCGGAGATCTTGCCTTGCTCGATCTGCGAGATACGGCCCTTGGTGACCCCCATGCGCTGCGCGATGGCCTGTTGGGTCAACCCGCGACTACGGCGGATCTCAGCAAGCCGGTGTCCTTGCACCTCGGCGAGGAGCTCCTGCTTGCCCGCCTCCACGACATCTTCCCCGCCAGCACGTTCGACGTGCTCAGCACGAATGTCCTTCCAGCGCGCATACCCCGTCATGATCTGCCCTCCTCCGCCTGCCGTTCCTTCATGTAGATCTCGTAGCGCTGCTCAGCGAGCGGGATGGCCTGCTTGTACCAGGCATTCCACTGTCCGGCCTTGTCGCCCGCGACCAGCAGGATGCTGGACCGCCACGGATCGAAGGCGAACAAGATCCGCACAGTCCCCGGCCGAAGTTCCTTCAAATTCTGCAGACGCGAAGCGGTGATCGTATCGACAAGCGGCCGTCCCAGCCCTGGCCCACCTTCGGCAAGCGCGTCGATCGCTTGCACAACACGCCTATGTGTCGCGTCGTCGAGTTGCTCGATCCACTCGCGCACCTCGTCGACGATGTAGACGTCCCACTCGCCTGCCACAGGCAGCAGTATAGCGAACGGTATACCTCCGCGGGAGGATGCCAGAGCAAGCGAGATGCGGCACGAGGTGCGAACCTGCCGGCCTCAAGACGCGCATGGGGACTCAGCGCGTCGGCGGTCCGCTGGCCGGCGTCGTGGGTGGCGTGCTGCCAGACATGTCGCACAACTCGGCAGAGCGTAGGGGGCGCATGGGGTCCCCGGAGGAAGGAGCCGATCAAGTCCTGATTATGCCCTGAACCACGGTAGTCCTCAGAGCCGTGGTCAGCTCGGCACCTGTGTAGTCCCTACGACATGATTGACACTTTGTTCGCGGACGACTTGCGTGTTGGGGGCGTCCGAGCGGAGCGAGGCCCTCCAGGGGTCGGGCCTGTGGCCGACCGGAAGCAACGCCTGAGCCCCAGGCGCGAAGCGCCCGAACGCGAAGCCCTGGGCGCGAAGCGCCCCCAAGAAAGAACAGCCCGAGCGGAGCGAGGCCCTTTGTTCAGGGCGGGAAGCAGACGGGCACCCACCGAATCGGGTAACGGGTGGGTGCCCCTGCGAACCTACGTGGAGCCCAGGAGATTCGAACTCCTGACATCCTGCTTGCAAAGACGCACGCTGATCTTGCTTCACCAGGGAGGACGCAGCTCAGCATGCGGGTGGCATTCCCCGTGACTCCCAGCTCTTGCCCCTCCTCGCTGTGGGGCGTCCGTACCGTCAGCGTGCCGGTGGGGTGGCGTTCGAGAGTCAGCCGGTCTGATCATCGGATCGGACCAATCGGCGTTCCCAGGCCAGGGCCGCGACCACACCGATGGCATAGGCGACCAGGTCCCATGGGTCGGGAAACGCGCCGACCAGGACACCGCCGATGCCCGGCGGGGTCATGCCGACTATTTGGTAGAACTCGACGGCGGCGGCGATCGCGGCCGTGGCCAGGGTGCGGCGTGCGGCGGTGGTGCGCCACAACAGCCCCAAGAACGCGTAGACCAGCATGGTGGCGCCGACGTCGCTCACGTAGCCGCGGATGAACGGTTGTCCCGGGCCCCGGTAGAAGAGGACGAACGCGCCGATGGCGAGGGCGACGCCACCCAGAAGGATCATGGCGCGGCGCATGAGATTGACATCTTCTCCGAATCCCAACGATCAGGACGAACCTGATCATAGAGTTCGTCCCTTATGGCGGCATGCTGATTGCGTCAGGTCAGCGACCGCGCGGTGGAGCGCCATGGCGACGGCATGCCAGCACGCTGGCACGTAGTGACGATTCAGCCGGAATGCAGCCATCGCTCATCGCCGACCCACCGAGTCGACGCGCGCGTGTTCGATGCTCGACTCATGCAGACGGCTTCTCAGACATTCTCGGTGCGTGACGATGGTATGGCTGCCAGGACCGTCTGCGCTCCTGACATCCATGACCACGCCGTCCCCTTCCGAGCTGAGGACGGTGGGCGTACCGCAGAAGTCGCACATCCACTGAAAGCTGTGAAGGTCCTGAGATCGAATCGTCAGACGCGCCCACGCCGGCGGACTCCATCGACGGATCTCTTGCACCACAGCGTCCACCTCCGTCCCAACAGCCGGATACTCGCCAAGCCACGCCCGTCCGGCACCGGAGGGACTGTCGATCGCCGCGCCATCGATCGATGCACCGATGCCCTCGTGACCCAGGATCTCCACCATGACGCCCCACGGGTGCTGCTGGGTCACTCGGACTCGGACCCGTTGACCAGGGACCAGGTCTGCTCCTGCGGCATCGAATCGCTGCACGAGATCATTGTGTCGCAGGGGCGTGGGCGAGGTTGCCGGCTGCCTCGGCCATGTCGATGGCGCTGACCGGGTCTCCGATGTCGCCGGCGAGTTGGCTCTTGCGCGCCATGATGTAGGCGGTCATGTCCCGGTCGGCGATGGTGTGTGAGAGTTCGAGGGCGCGGTCCGTCCAGTACTGGGCCGTTCGGAAGTCGCCTGCGTCGTGGTAGAGCCACCCGCAGAACTCTCTGTACTCGGCTTGGAGCTTGAGGAGCTGGTGCCGGTCAGCGCCGCGTGTCTCCTGGCGGAGCTGCTGGATGGCGGTGATCTGCTGCTGGACTGCGGGGATCGCGTTCAAGGGGCCGACAAGGTTGTCGTTGGCGATCAAGACCTGACGGACCGGATACAGGTGCTCGATCGGGTTCGCATCGCCCATCACTGAGGCCAGTCGTCGGGCGGGTGAAATATGCGGTGATCGAGTTTCCGGCGGCGTGATTCCCACGAGGCCGATGCCCAGCCTTTTTTGGCTGGGCCCGCGCCTATCTCGCGCAAGACCTGGCTGACGCGTCTCTCGATTCGCCTCCGGCTGGCCGAACGGCTTGCGTGTTCGGAAAGCGTCCGAGCGGAGCGAGGCCCTCCAGGGGTCGGGGCTTCGGCCCGACTGGAAGCAACGCCTGAGCTCACCGGCGCGAAGCGCCCCCAAGCGAAGCCCATCGCGCGAAAGCGCCCCAGGCGAAGCCCCGGGCGCGAAGCGCCCCAAGAAAGAACAGCCCGAGCGAAGCGAGGCCCATTGACCAGGGGGAAGCAGACGGGCACCCACCGAGTCGGGTAACGGGCGGGTGCCCCTGCGAACCTACGTGGAGCCTAGGAGATTCGAACTCCTGACATCCTGCTTGCAAAGACGCACGGCGATCTTGCCCCACCAGGAGAGACGCAGCTCGGCATGCGGGTGGCTTTCCCCCTCACTCCCCACCGTTCTCCCTGCTTCCCCGCTCCATCGGGCACGCAACGGGCACGCCAACCACATCGTTCGGTGGGCCGGGGCTGAGGAACGAAGCCCTGGACCTTCGATCGCCCCCAGCCGGCTACGGCGGCCAGCCACCGACAGGCGATCGTGAGGGCCGTTCCCCTGCGGCGCTCTTTGCGACCAAACCGCATTAGCAGGTCAGAGCTTGATCGTTCCAGGACGTTCAACGTGGTCCGATGCGACTCGACGGATGTCCTGGGACCGGGTGGCCCGGTGCGGAACTGCAACCCAAACTGCAACCCGCAATGAACTTCGCTCGCGCTAGTGACCACCCGGCTGCCCGACATCAGGCTCCCCGTTTGACCTTCCCCAGACGGTGCCTAGTGGCGCGCATAGCAGCGTCTGTCCTGCGTCCCTTAGCTGCTCTCGCAACCCCCATTCCGTTCTTCTGGTCCTGGATGCAGGGGCTTACGCGCACTCGATGGAGCCCCGCGCTGTTCCTGGGCTCGTTGCTCTTCGACCGCTCGTCGCCATTCCGCCGCCTCGGCTTCTCGACGTGGACGGGCGAGTTCCTTGGCGACCCCCTCGACCGCCTTACGGAGCTTCTCGATCTCCTTGACCTGCTGGTGGAGGGTTTTGACCGTGAGGTGCCGGAGCTTGCGATAGATCTCCAGGTCGATCAGGTAGGTAAGCGGCTCGACAGCACCGTAGGGTCCATCCGCCTCTACTGTCACGGTGTACTGGCGGGGCAGGTCCGTCTCGAAAAATTGCCATCCGATATCGAAGAGCGCCTCGATCTTGCGCCCCGGCGGCAGATGAGGGATGCCCTGAGTGAAGATGAGGGCATCGGCGAGCTTCTCCAGTCGATCCCCGTCCATCGAGGTCTGAATAGGAGGATTGAAGTTGATTCGAACGTTGCGGGCAACTGTCGGCCCCACGTTCTCGACCACAAGATTCAAGGCCTCGGAGATGAAGTCGGACGCCCGGATGTCGACGACCACGTAGGGCTGCTGCGACTCTGTGAACGCCGTGCGGTCGAGCGCAAGCTGGTGGGCGGCAATCTCCGCTTGATCGCGCGCTGACACCGCTTGATCCTTCGCCGCATCAGCGGCTCGCTGAGCATCGGCCGATTGATCGATCGCGGCACCAGCCTGTCGCCTGGCGTACCAGACGGAGAACAGAGAGAGCAGTAAGGCCGCCACGGCCGCGATGGCAGTGAGGATGTCGGTCCACTCGGGATTGTCGGAGGGCGTCAACCTCGATCTCCTCTGCAGGAACTTGGTAAAGGCCGAAGATTATCCTCGCCTATTCTCCCGGAGCCAGCGCAGTTTACCGCTCTACACCCAGCAAGGTTACGCCGACAGAAGATTTGTAAAACCGTCGGCTCAGCCTACGCAAGTTCGAACCTTGCACCTGCCACACCAGCAGAAAGATGCTCTTCACCAGCGGAAACGCGGTGAGGGGCCTCTCTCGTTGATCATCCGGGTGTGCCCGCGACTCCCCCTGTGTTCCCGTGGAATCTGGCACGGATCTGGCACGGCGATCACGCCTGTCAGCTCCCCGTGCGGACGCACGCAACTCTCCCGCCGGATCTTCCCGTCGCCGTCGTCCCACCCGCCAGGGGAGCGGGCCAAGGGCTGGAGGTGAAGGTGGAGCTCCCCGCGGAAGAACGACCTTCGCCTCCAGCCCTTGGTCTGCTCGGCTTGTCCTGGGGCGATGGCGACGGGAAGAGCCGGCACACCTGAGCCACTGACTGCGTTGGGCTTGCCGAGATCATCTCGAAGCCTGAGACCCCCGCCGGAGGCGTTTTGGTCTGAGACCCGTTCGAAGGGGATCAAAGCGGCCAGCGCGGCGGAACGGGAGGGTACAGCAGTGAACCGCAATCCGCACCGAGTACAGGCAGACCGCTCACACTGGAGACACACCTTGGCGGCATCACTTCGACTCCTGGACGTGGCCGACGAACATCGCCCGATAGGGGCTCTGGAGAGAAGGCGCCATTGATCGTCCCGAGCACAACGCGAGGTTTAGGGTCGGTGCGATGTCTGGCACGGGCCTGCCGATCACTGTATCCCTAGTCCAGAGTCGGGATCGACGCCTGGCCCCTCAAGCGCCTCAAGTCAAGCGATACGAGGCGGGACGTTTTCGCGCTTACCCTGGCGAAGATACTCAGACCACTTCTTGGTTAAGCACTTACCCGACCAGAGATAGTATGAACACATAAAGGGCATACACGGTACGAGCATGCGGGCGACCCATGAAAGTGCGGCGATATGACGTCATCTCCCCGTGCAATATTCGCATTCTGCGCGGACGGCCCATATCACGCCGCGACCGAGCTTCTTGGGATGCATCCGAGGTGGATACCGTGGGGATACCGACTCTCACAAGTCGCGCCGGAAACTATTCCAACGATCCGTCAAGGTACCATGGTGGAGCTTTGGGAGATAGATTCCATTCGCAACCCAAAGCGTGCCAGGCCGACAGCCGTCGGAGAGCTCGACTTTATCTTGCAGACTATTGATTACCTTGCCGTGACGATACGCATCAAAGAGGGCAGCTTTCTATGCGGCGAGAATCACATACTCCGACAAGTGGCCAAAAGGAATCTGGCCTTTTGTTGCCCATAGCTGGCCGCTGGGTGTCGATCAACGACCTTAGAAGCAAATATGCGGCGAACGGTCAGACTATCTGCGCCCGACGATTCTCAAGGCCGAGTCCACTTTTTCGCTGGGCGGAGAGTAGAAGTTACTTTTCTAGCCCCAGTCAAGGACTGCTGTTCGGTGCTGGCCTCCTCGTAGAAGCTAGCGCTCTAGCCGATCGCGGGTGGAGTGTGGACGCCGTCGAGCTGCCACAGACCATAGTGCGACACGTCGATGAGTATCTCGAATGGAGCAGACGTCCAGATTGTCGCATTCTGGTCGATCTGCAGGATCTGAGACCCCTCTATGACGTAATTATCGTCACGCATGTATTGGAATTCATAGAGAATAGGCGTAAGCGCGAGAAGATATTGAAGACCCTTGCCCGGCATCTCGCCCCAAAGGGAAAGCTGCTTCTAAGTCTGCGAGGATGGTCCGATGTCAACGCTGCACGCAAGCGAGAGAAATCAGGCGATGGTGTCATAACAGGCCTGGGGACCTGGACCAGGGGATACAGCCTTGACGAGGCGATACATCTCATCGCATCAGCCGGACTATCGGTGTCAGAAAGCCCATCCGGGATTCGAGCAAGACACCCCGAACAGGTGAGAATAATATGCCAGCACAAAACAGCATAACCACCAAGACCCATCATGCCGGATTGGCATATCAAGATGCCGGCCGAGAGATCACGCAGAATTTCTCAACGATGGCTTCAAATATGTCGCTCGCCACCGGCATGCTAGCAGCCATACTGACTGTCATAGGAGCGGGCGAGCTGTTTGGCGTGGCCAAAGGCGATCAGTCAACAATCAATGCCATTCCTCCTCTGTCAACCATTTCCTTGCTGATTCTCAGCATGGCCCTCCCCTTGCTCGTGCGATTCTTTATGCGCAGCTTGCTGGCATATCAAAACCTCCTGCGCTACCGGGCAATTCATGATGCCGCCTGGAAGTTCATTAATCAGAATGCTAGCTGGTCATATTTTAGAGACGCCTACAGGCTGTATATCGAGGAATGGCGCTCTCCAAAGCCCTTGATAAACCTAATTGCATCAAATCTAAGGTATGGCTTTCTATGGCTCTTTGTCGTGATGATTGGTGCAATCGCCTGGGGCTTCATATCTAATTGGTTTACGACTGGTTGCATCGTTGCGGCCACGATTCTTGTCGTCGGTGTAGGATGGGAGATCTTTTCCCTTTTCAAAGGCATGCGGAAGTACTTTACGTTCGCAGCTTTGCCCGGGAATCCTTATGACTCCATTCGAGTTTGCTTGGCAAATAGAGATCGCTGCATGTTGAAACCGTTGAATCGAAAGCTCAACCGTTGAGGCTTGGTGGTGGAAGCGCGTCGCGACTGACCAGATGTCCTCAGGGAGATTGAGTGACAGCAATTGAACCCATGCGGCCAGCTTGCGACCAGCATCGATCACGGCGCACTGGGGCGGTGAGCTAGGCAGGGAGCCGGTCCTGAGTGACTGTGGTTGTCCCCCTCGTCACCTCCTTGATGGCCCGCAGATCTCTCTCGACCTGGTGCTTCTCGCGAATGTTTCTCGCGCAACGCGCGCACCCTCTTCTACCTGATCAATCCACCTGCCGTCGACCCGCCCGAGGGGGGAAGGGGGCCAGGCAGGTGGCGGACAGGATGATCAGGCTTCCGCCTCAGCTACCCCACGGCACCGCCCAAATCACGGGATCACCCAGGAGTCGGAGCGCCCCCGCGGGAGGCGCTATGAGGCTAGGAGGTCGAAGTGGAAGCCTACTGCGAGTGCAATGAAGCCCATAAGACGAATCACCGAGGCAAAGTGTCGATGTTCGAGAATGCTGGCAAATAGGGAGACAGTTGCAACTAGATAGACCTTAAATCTAATCACATATAGATACCCGCCCAGTATGAGCATGATTGGCCATAAGATTCGCTCATGAAGGAGTCGATAGTACAGGAACGCCAGCTGCATTCCGGCCAATCCGAAAATTATTATCGGAGGAACGAGGACGAAGGCAAGACATCCCCAGACCCGTCTCACCTTCGTTGGGATGATGTCGGGGTTGTCGTGGTCGCGCTGGTCTATTCGCTCGGATCGTTCAGCGTACTGCTTGAGCCTTTCGGGGCCTAGAACGTCAAGCAACACAGTGGCGGCCGCAAAGAATGAGAGCAGCTTCCCTGCCCTTCCCCACCAGATCATGGGAATGTCGCAAAGGGTCGTACCGAGTGTCGATTTTCCGGACAGCCATAACTGCCACGCATCCAGAAGGCTGACATCTCTCATAGGGCGACGCTAAACAATCTAGGCGCGGGATGCGCGCCTTCTTGGAAGCTGAGGAGGAGATCGACCAGTGCCTGGGGGGACTTGGGTGGTGGAGCAAGCCCAAGGCGGCAGCCTGGCGCTCGGGCGGCCTGCTGGGTTCGTGCGGCGCAGGTCCGCTACGGCGATGCCCCGCGCGGCGCGCCGCGCGAGAACGGCCCCCAGGCCGCACGCGCAGCGCGGCGACGCTGGCGCGGGGCGTACGGCGGCGCGCCGGGCCGCCGCTTGATTCCTATGAGAACAATTCGGCAAGTTGCTCGGTCGCTATGAGCTGGGTCCACCGATGAGGTGTGTGTTGGCGGCTCGTGCGGCGTCTGCCAGTTCCGGCAACGTGATGACCGTGACTCCGGCGGCGGTCAGGGCTTCGGTGCCGTTGGCGTCGATGACGAAGGTTGGCGGTTCTTTCCAGGCGGTCACTACGCGGGGGATGCCGGCGTCGAGGATGAGCTGTGTGCAGGTTCTCGGGCGTGACCGGCGTTGGGTGCAGGGCTCTAGGGAGCTGTAGAGGGTGGCTGTCTTGAGGCGTGGATCGTCAGCAGCGACCTTGGCCAGAGCCGACTCCTCCGCGTGGACGTGGTCGTCGCTCTCTCGGGAGTAGCCGCGGCTGATCTCGTTGCCGTGCTCATCGACGATGACCGCACCGACCGAGAAGGCCGTCTGCGATGGCGGGCACTGGTGGGACAGGCCGATCGCGGTGAGCAACCATCGGCGATCTTGTTCGGTGCTGGTGCCGGTCATGAGGTCTTACTACCCGAGGACTCTTTCGGCAGATAGCGCAGGAGCACGACATCGTCCACGGCCCGTACTTCGGCAAGTGCCATGCGGTGGACAGCGCCACCGGGGAAGTCTCCGGGGTTCACGAAGCGGGGTGCGTTGCCGTCGCCGACGAAGATGGGGGCGATGGCGAGGTGGATCTCGTCGGCCAGTCCTTGGGTGAGGAACTGGGTGTGGATGGTGCCGCCGCCTTCGACCATGAGGCGGCGGATACCGCGCTCGCCGAGATCGTCAAGCATGCGGCCGAGGTCCACGGCAGGGCCAAGGCTCACCACGCCGGCAAGGTCGCCCAGAGCTTCACGAAGCTTCGCAGCGGCCGAGTCGGGACAGTAGACCACCTTCTCGCCGCCGTGGTGCCAGAACTTCAGGTCGGGGTCGAGATCTCCGCTGTTGGTGATGGTGACCTTGAGCGGGTACGCGGGAAGTCCCTGGGCGGCGCGCTCGGCTCGACGGGCTTCGGAGTTGACCAGGAGGCGGGGGTTGTCACGGCGCATCGTCGTCGCGCCGATGAGGATGGCGTCGCTCTCGGCCCTGACCTGGTCCACACGGTCGAAGTCCGCGGCGTTGGACAACAGGAGCCGTTGGGGTGTCGTGTCGTCGATGTAGCCGTCCACGGACATCGCGCAGCTCAGCAGGACGTAGGGGCGCATGGGACCTTCCGGAGGAGGAGAACCGATCAAGTCGTGATCATGCTTGCTTCACCACGGTACTCCTCAAGGCCGTGTGGAACTCGACAACCAGCGGCGTGCTGCTCCATCGGCCGAGCTGCGTGTCCAGCCTGAGGAGTTCGTTCATGATGCGCGCCGATCCGGTCTCCTCCGCGATGCAGAGGGCGGACATGGCGACGCCTGCCGCGTGTTCGGGCTCTTCGGCGCCGGCGTGTGCGAGGGCCTGACGCGACAGGTAGACGCCCCGGTCGCGTCGGAAGGACTGGGGAACAGCGGTGATCGCCTGCTGGAAGCCCTCGACGGCTTCGCCGAACCGGCCGAGTACGGCGTTGCTGCGTGCTTGCTGGGCCTGGAGGTATGGCTCGTCCAGCCACACGGCCCATGGCGAGCCGGCGTCGTCGGTGATGTCGAGGAGTAGTTGGTGCGCTCGGTCTAGCTCGCGTCTGGCTGCGTCGTTGTCGCGGTGGAGGGCGTGGCCGTAACCGGCATAGGTGGGTGCGAGCGCTTGGAGGCGAGTGCCTGGGCCAGCGAGGTTGCTCGCCGCCTCAGCCATGTCGATGGCGGTCACCGGGTCTCCGATGTCGCCGGCGAGCTGGCTCTTGCGCGCCATGATGTAGGCGGTCATGTCCCGGTCGGCGATGGCGTGTGACAGTTCGAGGGCGCGGTCTGTCCAGTACTGGGCTGTTCGGAAGTCGCCGGCGTCGTGGTAGAGCCAGCCGCAGACCTCGCTGTACTCGGCTTGGAGCTTGAGGAGCTGGTGTCGGTCAACGCCGCGCGTCTCCTGGCGGAGCTGCTGGATAGCGGTGATCTGCTGTTGGACTGCGGGGATCGCGTTCAACGGTCCCAAGAGGTTGTCGTTGTCGATCAGGACCTTACGGACCTGGTACAGGTGCTCGATCGGGTTGGCGTCGCCAATGTTCGAGGCCATGCGTCGGGCGGACGGCATATAAGGTGATCGACTTTGTGGTGGCGTGATTCCCGCGAGGCCGATACCCAGCCCTTGAAGGAATGTGCGACGGGATACAGACAAGAAGACGATCCTCCCATCGGGCGCGCGACCCGGCACGACAAGGGTCTCGTCGTCGGCCGTTGATGGCAATTGTAGCTCTAGCTCCTGTTTGTCCCGAAGGGGCGCGAAATTGGGGCTAACCTGCCACAAAGGGAAATCGTGGGCGGATTGTATGGAGGTCGTTTCGTCGGCGGCCTCGTCAGCGGGAGTGACCCTGGCGCGACTGCGTCTGATGGGAACGAACCCCAGGTCCTCTGGGCCCAGGCGCGTGATCTCTGCCAGCGCCAGCCGGTACTCCTCGCGCGGCCAGGAGACCTCTCCTGCCTCCCAGCGCCGGATGCGTTCCTCGTCGCACGTCAGCGAGTGCTTCACGCCCGACTCGCTGAGATTGACCATTTTTGCCATTTCGGCCCGGGTCAAACCGGCCTTCTGGCGCCAGTCTCGAAGGCGGACATTCATCCCCGCTTTGGGCATATCCGACCTTCTTTCTAGTGGGCGACTGGAAAGGGGCTATGAGGGGGCCTTCTTAGGGGGTCCCCTCATTCTGCTTTGCCGGTGGACTTGCCATCAATCAACAACGTAAGTGAATCGGACTCCCGCCGCAGGGAGTACCGGACGACTCGCGAGGAGATGGCGACGGTGACCCGGCCAGACGAGAACAGCGAGGCAAGGCCCTGCCGTGCGTGTCGGGGACGCGGTTACAAGCTCAAGAGCTGCCGCCGCTCTCTCCTGATCGACGCCGACGGGGAGGAGGCGGAACGGAGTGAGGAGCGCAAGTGTCTCGACTGCCTCGGCGAAGGCCAGGGCGAAGGGAGCGGGAGATGAACTCGGTCATGCAGGCGGCCATGGCCGGCCTCGCGCAGCAGGACGAGGCGAACGCCTTGATCCGGCTGCGCGACCGGCTCGCGAGTCGTGGCGTCAACGCAGAGCTGCGCGATAACAACACCGCGCTGATGGTGCACCGGCCTGCGCCGGGTCTGCCGGTGTGGGTGTTCGTCGGGTACGGCGGCGCGTACTACTCCTGGCAGAGCGCTGAGCAGCGTCATCCGGTCGATGACGTGGAGGGCGCCGCGAACGTCTTGGCGGAGTACATCGCCAAGTGAAGAACGGGCGCGGCGAGGTGGTGACGGCCTTGGCCAGGAGGGGACCAGGGTGGGCCGTCTCATCGCCTCGTCGCGTCTCCCGCGCCCGGCAGGCAGTCACTTCCACGCCCTGGGAGGGTCGCCCCCGATCCCTCCCCTGGCTGCCTGCCGGGCCTTTTCCTGGACGGCTCGCGTTTACCGCAGTGACGTGGACAGGCGGCGCTCGGCCAGGTTACTCTCAAACTTGGTAAAACAACCTGTCGGGTGTTGGACGGTCATAATGTCGCTAGAGTCCGTGCCGCCGAAGTATGCGCAGCTTGTGCAGGCCCTTCAACGGCGTATCGAGGCGGGAACCTACCCGCCCGGCTCCATGCTCCCCAGCGAGCACCAGCTCATCCAGGAGTTCGGCGTCTCCCGGCCTACCGTCGTGGCGGCGTTGCGGGTGTTGCGTGAGCAGGGCTGGATCGAGTCCCAGCAGGGCAAGGGCCGCTTCGTGCGGGGACGTCCCGCGATGGCGTCGGTGGAGTCCAACCGCACAGGTCAGGCGTACCTGACCAGCCCGGAGACGGACTCCCCCGGCGAGTTGGTCGAGGCCGGCGCGGTGGCGCTGCCCAACCGTGTGGCGTCGTTGCTGGATGCGGAGCCCAAGAGCAAGGCGTTCCTGCGCCGGCGGCTGGTCACTTGTGAGGGCGAGCCGAGTGAGTTGGTCTCGCTGTGGCTGCCTCTGGAGCTGTCCGAGGGCACGGATCTGACCAGTGGTGAGGCGTTGCCGCAGGGCATCCGGCAGCATCTCCAGTCGCGTAAGGGGGTCCGCTTCGATCACATCGTGGAGCAGATCACCGCCCGCATGCCCACCGCCCAGGAGGTCAAGCAGCTCGGCATGCCGAAGAACGTGCCACTGCTGGCGGTCTTCGGTGCGGTCAGGGATGCCTCCGGCCGGCCGTTGGTGGTGGTGGAGGTGCTGCTTCCGGCCGATCGCCACGAGTTGGAAGACGCCTACCCGGTCGGCTGACCGGCGCTTCCGGCTACTTGTGCAGCGCCAGCCGCGCCCAGAGAACGGCCACCGTGACTAGGGCCAGGGTGAAGACGATGGTGGCGCTGCGCCGCCTGGAGGCGAGGGCGAGGAGAAGCCCCAACATGGGTGCGCCGAATCCGACGATCAGCATGGCGTATCCGCAGATCTGGGAGAGCTGCCTGTTCGTTGCTTGCCCTCCGGCGAGGGCGAAGCCGTAGCTGAACCACAGCACTCCCAGGAGGGGTGTGCCCAGGATCCATAAGAGGAACAGCAGCCATGGCCAGGCGGCGTCCTTGGGTGGTGGACCCGGTTTCATGATCTGGATTGTCCTGCTGAGGCTTCAGATCGGCCAGCAGCTTTCAGTACCAGCAGGGACACAACACCGCATCGTGATCTCTCCATCTGGCTAGATCGCCGTCACCTTCTCCTAGGTACTTGACCTAGCAAGTTTCAGGCGCCTATTCTCAGAGCATCACTTGATAGGTCAAGTGTCTGACATCCAAGAAAGGGGCCGTTATGGCTCTGCAAGGTCCCATCCCCGTCACCTTCGCCATGGTCTTCCCGCACGGCTGCTACATCGTCGGTGAGGTCGAGCCCGTCAAGGACTTCGACGCCTCCGCTGGTGGCCGGTTCGTGCAGGCTCGCGACAAGCAGACCGGAGAGCTGGTCTGGCAGGTCGCGGTCATGGACGGTGACCCGACCCTTAAGCCCGCCCAGAAGACCGTCGCAGTCAAGATCCTCGCCCCGGTGCAGCCGGTCCCTCCGTCGCCCATGCCCGGGCTGCCGTTCACGCCGGTCGAGTTCAACGCCATCTCCGTCACGCCGTACGTGAACGCCGCCGGCCGTCTCGCCTACTCGATCAAGGTTCGTGAGATGCACGCACCTCGCCAGAGCAGCCAGCCGGCCCAGACCAGTTCGCCCGCTCCGAGCAAGGCTTCGGCCGGAAAGGACGCCGCCTGATGACCCGCCGCCGTACTCCGCGTCGCAGCGTGATCCGGCTGACCACCGGACACACCGCCCGCACCCTGCGCCACCCCTACGGCCGTGAGCCGGTGTTGGCGCTGGACTTCGGCGCCACCTCGGTCCTGATCACCACCACCGGTCCGGTGACCGGTGAGGACTTGGAGTTCGCCCGCCAGCTTGCCCGCGAGGCCGCCCGCTTCGCCTGGTTGATAGAGCGCGCTTTCTACGCCACGACCTACCTGACCGGCCGCGCTGTCCAGCAGTCGGCGACCGGCGAGGCCACCGACCAGACGGCGGCCTGACACGTAAGGCGGGGCCGCCAGAAGCGCCAACTTCCGGCGGCCCCTCAGTTCTCCCCTGACTTCCACATCACGAGAGGTTCCAAGCCTATGTTCAAGCGGCTGCCCGGTGACGAAGCACGCAACCTCGTCACCACCACGCCGGACACGGCCATCGTCTTCCGCCCGGCCGTCGTCACCACACCCGCCATCATCACCATCGTCATCCTCGCCTGGCGACTGCTCGCCGGACTCGTCCGCACCATCTTGCGACACCCCATCGCGATCACCATCGCGAGCATCCCGGCCGTGCTCACCGTCATGTATGGCTGGCGAACGGCACTGCTGCTCCTCACACCCGCCCCGACCGGACTCCTCGCCTGGGCGCTGACCGACCGCTCCTCCTTCGCCCGCTGGATCGGCTACCGGCTGCTGGCCTGGTGTCGCCTCATCTGGGTCTACCGCCGCCACTGGCAATCGGTCATGGTCATCTCCGGCCTTGGCCGGCACTTGCGAGGTCGCGACTACCTGCCGCGCCTCGGCAAGATCACCTGCACCTCCTGGGCCGACACCGTCACCGTCCGCATGCTCGACGGCCAAGCCGTCAAGGACTGGACCGACCGCACCGACCACCTCGCCCACGGCTTCGGCGCGCCCTCCTGCCGCGTCGCCATCGCCAAAGCCGGACGCCTCGCCCTCACCTTCCCGAGACATGACCCGCTGGCCACACCGATCCCAGCACTGCCGATCCCGCAACAGCCAACCGTGGGACCGGTCGAGATCGGCAAGCAGGAGGACGGGCGGCCGTGGCGGCTCAAGGTGCACGGCACTCACGTCCTGGTGGCGGGCGCCACCGGGGCCGGCAAGGGCTCGATCATCTGGTCCACTATCCGCGCCCTCCTGCCTGCCGTCCGGGCGGGGCTTGTCGAGGTGTGGGCGCTTGATCCCAAGCGGATGGAGCTGTCCTTCGGCCGCGCCTTGTTCGATGAGCGGTACGCGGCCACTCCGGAAGAGTGCGCCGACCTGCTCGATCAGGCCGTGACCGTGATGCAGGAGCGTGCCGCTCGATTCGCCGGCCTCCAGCGCTCCCACACCCCGACTCTGGAAGACCCGTTCGTCTTGGTCGTCGTCGACGAAGTGGCATTCCTGACCGCCTACCAGGCCGACCGCCAACTCAAGCAACGCATCTCCGCCGCCCTGGCCACGCTCACCACCCAAGGGCGCGCGGTCGGCATCGGCGTCATGGCCGCCCTCCAGGACCCGCGCAAGGAAGTCATGAACATCCGCAACCTGTTCCCCGACAAGATCGCCCTCCGCTTGGACGAGTCCGAGCAGGTGGACATGGTCCTCGGCGACGGTGCTCGCGACCGTGGCGCTCTGGCAGACCACATCTCACCCGTCCCGGAACGGGGCGCCGGCGTCGGCTACGTCCGTCTGGAGACCTCGCCCGACCCGGTCCGGGTCCGCGCGGCCTACGTCTCCGACATCGACATCCGCGACATGGTCGCCCGACACGAACCCGGCCATCCGCGCTCCACAACCGCCGACGACGGGAGGGCTGCATGACCGATCGCTCTCTGCCCCGCGCCCTCCGGCAGGCCATGCCGCAGGCCCGAGAGGTGGCCGTGGAGGTTGCCAAGCAGTACGGCGTCTGCATCCGACCCGTCCCGCTCAAGCGTCTGGACGTCGACACCGGCCGCTGGGAGGTGGTGGACGTCCCCTGCGGCGCCACCCTCGACGCCAAGTGCCCGTCCTGCGCCAAGCGCAACTGGCAACTCCGCATGGCACAGTGCCGCGAAGGCTGGCACCTCGACCAGGAGCCGGCCATCACGCCGGACGACCCGACAGAGGAACAGCGGTGGCTGGTCGAGTTCCGCGCCGATCTCCAGGCCCGCCGCGACCAGGCCGAAGCCCTCGGCGAGGACACCGCCGACTGGGACGCTGCGATTGAGGGCGTGGACGCCGAGATCAACGAGGCGGGCATGCGCGGCAACGTCCTCGGCCGGACCGTCCCCAAGCGCACCCGCTCGACGAGGCGACGGCAGGACGCCCCGAACCTGCCCAAGCGCAAGATGGCCAACACCACGCTCGGACGGACTTTCCAGTCCTCGGACGGCAAGGTCTACCGGCCCTCGCTGTTCGTCACCCTGACCCTCCCGTCCTACGGCAAGGTACGGAACGGCGTCCCGGTCGATCCTGAGAACTACGACTACACGCGGGCTGCGCGGGATGCGTTGCACTTCTCCAAGCTGGTCGATCGCTTCGTGCAGAACCTCCGCCGCGTGGCCGGCTATGACGTGCAGTACTTCGCCACTGTGGAGCCCCAGAAGCGGCTCGCCCCGCACCTGCACATGGCCATCCGCGGCACCCTCCCGCGAGCGGAGGTCAAGCAGATCGCCGCTGCCACCTATCACCAGGTGTGGTGGCCACCGGCCGACACCGTCGTCTTCGAAGGCGCCCGCCTGCCCGTCTGGGAGGACGGAACCGGCTACCTCAATCCCAGCACCGGCGAAGTCCTGCCCACCTGGGACCAAGCCCTCGACCAGCTCGACACCGACGAGAATGCCAAGCCCTTGCACGTCATCCGCTTCGGCGACCAGATCGACGTCAAGGGCGTCCTCGCCGGCACCCCGGACACCGACCAGTGCATCCGCTACCTGTCCAAGTACCTGACCAAGAGCCTCGGTGAAGCCCTAGACAGTCAGGCACAGCGTGATCACATCGCCCGCGTGGTCGAAGCCCTGCGCTACGAACCTTGCTCCCCCACCTGCCCGAACTGGCTGCGCTACGGCATCCAGCCCAAGGGCGCCAAAGCTGGGATGACACCCGGCCAGTGCCGAAGCAAGGCCCACAAGCCCGACCACCTCGGCTACGCCGGACGCCGCGTCCTGGTCTCCCGCAAATGGAGCAACAAGACCCTCGCCGAACACAAGCAGGACCGCCGCACCTGGGTCCTGGAAGCCCTCGGCCAGCCCAATGAGCTGACCGACCCGCACCGCTATATCTGGAAGCCCGTCCCGGCCGGCGACGCCAACGTGTCACCACTCGCCGTACGCCTCCTCCGATCAGTCGCCGAACGCCAACGCTGGCGAATCCACCTGCCCCAACTCCAGGCCCAAGCAGACGGCCAAGACCCACCGGTGATGGAGAGGACAGCGGCATGACCGATGCCTCCGTCCTTCCCGAGTGGGCTCGTGGCCGGCTCCTCACCGTCGAGGAAGCAGCCGAGCGGCTGAACACCTCCATCCGCTTCCCTCGTCGCCTGATCGAGGAGCGGCGCATCGCCTTCGTCCACCTCGGACGCAACGTCCGCATCCCCGAAGCGGCCCTTGACGCCTTCATCGCTGCGGGGCTCGTCGAACCGATCACCGTCACGCCCCGCAGGAGGGCCGCGTAATGGCCAAGACCTCACCATCCGCACCCGAGGAAGAGCCTCGCCGGACGCGCAAGCGGAAGCCTCCCAAGCGCCGCTTCGGCCGTGTCCGCAAGCTGCCGTCCGGCCGATACCAGGCCCGCTACCAAGGCCCGGACGGCGTGGACCGCCCGGCCCCCGAGACCTTCGCGACCAAGACCGACGCGGAAGTCTGGCTGACCAGGACCGAGGCGCAGATCCTCGATGATGAATGGATCGACCCGGACGCCGGGAAGATCACTCTCGGCAAGTACGCGGCCGACTGGATCGACGAGCGACCCAAGCTCCGCCCCCGGACGGTGGAGCTGTACGGCTACCTCCTGCGCAAGCACATCGCCCCCACCTTCGGGGACAAACCGCTCAACGAGATCAAAGAGCCGCACGTCAGGCGGTGGCGGAAGAAGCTGCTCGACGAGGGTGTCAGCGAGGTCACCGTGGCCAAGGCGTACCGACTCCTCAAGGCGATTCTGTCCACAGCTGTGGATGACCAGCTCATCAAGCGGAACCCGTGCCGGATCAAAGGCGCAGGCCAGGAGAAGTCACCCGAACGGCCCCTGCTCACCGTGGCCCAGGTCTACCGGCTCGTTGACGTCATCGAATACCGCTACCGCGCCCTGGTCCTCCTCGGCACGTTCGCCAGCCTCCGATGGGGCGAGCTGGCCGGACTCCGGCGCCGAGACCTCGACCTCGACGCAGGCACGGTCAAGGTCGAGCGCCAACTGATCCAGATCACGGGCAAGGGCCTCGTCTTCACTGACCCCAAATCCGCGGCCAGCAAGCGCACCGTCGCCATCCCCGCCTTGATCCTCGACGAGCTCAAGGCACACGTGAAGGACTTCGCCCAGAACGGCGACGACGGCCTGATCTTCGTCGGCCCGGACGACGGCCCACTCCGCAACACCAACTTCAACCGCCGCGTCTGGGCCAAGGCACTCCAGGACGCCGACCTACCGAAGATCCACTTTCACGATCTGCGCCACACCGGCAACACCCTCGCCGCGAGCGCCGGCGCCTCGATCCGAGAGCTGATGGCCCGCATGGGCCACTCCAGCACCCGGGCCGCCCTCATCTACCAACACTCCACCGACGAGAGACAACGCGAGGTGGCCCGCAAGCTCGACGCCCTGGCACGCGGAGCGCTTGACAAGCACCCATCGGGCACGCAACGGGCACGGCCCTGAAAACAGCCCCTACAAAGATCGAAAGCCCAGGCCATTGACCTGGGCTTTCGTATGCGTGGAGCCTAGGAGATTCGAACTCCTGACATCCTGCTTGCAAAGCAGGCGCTCTGCCAGCTGAGCTAAGGCCCCTTCGACGAAGATAGCTTACCGGCCCGGCGTCCCTATGTGGTGCGTGGTCATGTCTGCGCTGAGTACGAGGCTGGGGAAGTCGGCGATCGTGTCGAGGATGTGGGTGGCGCCGCCTTTGAGGAGGCGTTCGCGGCTGTGGACGCCTGTCATGACGCCTGCCACGATCGAGGCGCCTGCCCGGCGGCCGGAGAGCATGTCGCTCTCGGAGTCGCCGATGACGGCGACCTGGCGGACGTCCTCGATGCCGAGCCGGAGCACGGCGTGCAGGATCATGTCGGGCCAGGGGCGGCCGCGGCCGCCGGCGTCCTCGGGGGAGATGGCGAGGTCGATCTTGTCGTCCCAGCCGAGCACGCTGAGGATGCGGCTCAGGGTGGTGCGGCTGAAGCCGGTGACGAGGGCGAGGCGGAGGCCGGAGCCGCGGAGCTTGTCGAGGACTTCGACCACTCCGGGCATGGGTACGAGGCCGGCCCGCTCCAGGGCGCCCTCGTAGGAGCGCTCGAAGGTCAGGTTGGCGGCCTGTGCCTGGGCTTCGTTGTCGGGGAAGATCCCTCGGAAGACATCGATCTTGGGGCAGCCCCGGGACCGGTGCACGTGCACCATGGCACGCGCGTACGCTCCGGTCCCGGGGACTATGCCCTGCGTGGCGATCGCCTCGGCGAAGGCGCGCTCCACCATGGCGATGTCACCTACTGTTGTGCCCGCCAGGTCGAGGCACGCCAGTTTGATGGGGACGACGTCACTCATCGCCTCGCCAGGTCGGTTAGTTCTCGCTGCCGGTGGCCTCGGTCCAGAGATCGAGCTCGGCGCGGTCAGCCTGCACCTTGCGCCAGATCAGCAACCCCCCAAGGGCGACCAGCGCCAGAACAAGCAGCTTCTTCACGGTGTGACCCCACTTCTTCGACGGCCTCACCTGCCGGGGTGAGACCCAACGGTTGACATGCAGCCTAGCAAGGGATCGCTGCGGTCCCTGTGTTGCGCACGAACCAGATGTACGGAATGTGCAAAGCATGGCCAGACCGGCGCAGGTGAGACCCGCCTTACCCATCCCATCTTGGACAATGATCGGATCTGGCGGGGGCGTGGCGCGCGGGTTTTCCCCATCTGGCTCACACCTTTCTCGCCGGATCCGGCTCACGTCTTTCTCCGCGGGTCCCGCAGCCACCGCCGTCCGCCAGAGCGCCGACACCAGGCACCCGCCAGCGCGCCGACGCCAAGCACTGTCGTCATTCCGCCAGCGCGCCGACTTCAGACACCGCCGTCATTCCGCCAGCGCGCCGACGCCAGGCGCCGCCGCTCGCCGAGCCCACCGTACGGCCGGCGGCATCGCCGCTCCCGCCAACACGAACACGAGCCCGAGCGCCAACCACCCGGCCGTCCCCCACCCCATCACCAGCGTCGTCAGCAGCGCCGGCCCGAGCATGCGGGCCACGGCCGTCCCGCTGCCGAAGAACCCCTGGTACTGCCCCTGCTTGTCGTCCGGGGCCAGCGTGAAGCTGATCTCCCAGGAGCCGGAGGCCAGCAGCAGCTCGGCCGCCACCTGGAGCGCCACCCCGGCCAGGAGCACGGCGACGGTCAGCCAGGCGGACGAGCTGAAGGACGAGAGCGCGAACATCCCGCAGGCTCCCAGCATGACGAGCCCCGCCAGCCGTACCGCGGCGGAGGCGTCGGCCAGGCCGCGGATCCGCCGGGCGACCCGTACCTGGAACAGCACCACCCCGGCCGTGTTGACCAGCAGCAGCGCGGACACCGTCCAGGTGGGTGCGGCGGTGCGCTGGGCGATCCACAGGGGGACGATCAGGCTGAGCATCGGCATGTACAGCAGCATGACCGTGTTGATCAGCGTGACCAGCGCGTACGGCCGGTCACGCAGCACCGCCAGCCTGGGGCCGTTCGACACCGGCGAAGGAGACACAGCCGTCGAAGACGACACAGCCGGCGAAGAAAGCACGGAAGGCACGGAAGGCAGCCGCAGCATCACCAGGGCGGCGGCCACGAAACAGGCCGCGTCCACCAGCAGCACCGTCAGGTACGCCTCCCGGACGTTCAGGTGCAGCGCGAGCCCGCCCAGCGCGGCCCCGACGGCGAGCCCGGCGTTGTGCGCCGACTGGAGCGCCGCCCGCACGCCGGTCCGGCTCGCGGGCTCGACGAGGCCGGCGAGCAGCGCCTGGCGGGCGGCCGACAGGCCGGTCTGCGCGGTCCCGTACGCGCAGGCGACGATGATGAACGGCGGGAACGACCGGACCAGGACGAACGAGGCGACCGCCGCGGCGGTGGCGAGGGCGAGGAGCACGGCGACGCCTCGTGGGCCGCGCCGGTCGGCCAGGTGGCCGAGCGGGACCCCGGCGACCGCGCCGACCGCCCAGCCGAGGGTGAGCCCGGCGCCGACCTGCGCGGGCGACATGCCGACGATGCCGGTGAAGTACAGGGCGGAGGTGACGATGTACGCGCCGTCGCCGGTGGAGGCGACGAACTGAGCAGCGGTCAAAACCCTGAGGTCCGGTCGCACAGGTCAGTCCTTGTACGACTCGGGGGTCATGCGGGTGGCCACGCCCATGCGGTTCCAGGCGTTGATCGTGGCCACGGCGACCACCAGCGCGGCGAGCTGCTGCTCGTCGAAGTGCCGGGCGGCCTCGTCCCAGATCTCGTCGGTGATGTCGTGCGTGGACAGGCGGGTGGCGGCCTCGGTGAAGGCCAGGGCGGCCCGTTCCCGGTCGTCGAAGAAGGGCGCCTCGCGCCACACGGCGACGGCGTGCAGGCGGGTGTCGCTCTCCCCTGCTTTGAGGGCGTCGGAGCTGTGCATGTCCACGCAGTACACGCATCCGTTGATCTGGCTGGCACGCAGCCGGACGAGCTCCAGCAGCGGCGCGGGCAGGGTGCTCTGCCCGACGAAGCGGTCGAGCCCGGCCATCGCGCGGTATGCCTCTCCGGCGAGGGCGCCGAGGTTCATGCGTTCGCTCATGTGGCCGAGCCTAGGGAGCATCTTGTCCCGATATAAGCTCCAATTTCCGTCAAACTGGTTGGGCCAAGCAAGGGCCGCACGAGAGGGCCGGGCATGGATGTGCACATCACGCTCACCGGCCGGGGTGACCTGGCCGCACAGGTCTACCGGCAACTCCTGGAGGCCGTTCTCGACGGGCGGCTGCGCTCCGGAGACCGGCTGCCGCCGACCCGGGAACTGGCGCGGCGCCTGGAGATCTCCCGCAACACCGTCGCCGTGGCCTACGACCGGCTCGTCGCCGACGGCTTCCTGGTGGGGCGGGCCGGCGCGGGCACGTTCGTGTCGGCGGAGCCGGTGCGCGGACGTGCCGCGCCCCGGGGCGTGGTGCTGCCGCGCGCCCTGTGGCGGTCCATGCCGCCCGCCGCCACGCCCATGTCCCCCGCGCGGTACGACTTCCGGGCCGGGGTGCCGGATCCCCGGCTGTTCCCGATGGAGACCTGGCGCAGGCTGGTGGCCAGGGAGCTGCGCGTGAGCGCGATCACCCCGGGCTACGGCGACGCGGCGGGCCACGAGGGGCTCCGGGAGGCGATCTCGCGGCACATCGGCGTCAGCCGTTCCGTACGGGCGGGCGCGGAGGACGTGCTCATCACCAACGGCGCGCAGCAGGCGCTCGACCTCGTCGGCCGGGTGCTGGTGGAGCCGGGCGCGTGCGTGGCGGTCGAGGAGCCGGGCTACCCGCCGGCCCGGCTGCTGTTCCGCTCGCTCGGGGCCCGCGTCGTCGGCGTGCCGGTGGACGGCGAGGGCATCGACGTCTCGGCCATCCCGAACGGTGTCCGGCTCGTGTACGTGACGCCGTCCCACCAGTTCCCGCTCGGCACGCCCATGTCGCTGGCGCGGCGCACGGCGCTGCTGGCGTGGGCCGAGCGGCGTCGCGCGGTGGTGATCGAGGACGACTACGACAGCGAGTTCCGCTTCGGGGACCGCCCGCTGGAGCCGCTGCAGAGCCTCGACCGCGCGGGCCGGGTGGTGTACGTGGGCTCGTTCTCCAAGACCCTGCTGCCGGCGCTGCGGCTGGGCTTCCTGGTCGCGCCCGCCTCGCTGGCGCCGGCGCTGCGCGCCGCCAAGCAGCTCACCGACTGGCACGGGTCGGTGCCCACGCAGGCCGCGCTGGCCCGCTTCATCGACGAGGGGCTGCTGGCGCGCCACATCAGGAAGGCGACCCGCGAGTACGCCGCCCGCCGGACGCTGATCGGCGCCGCGCTGGAGCGCGACGAGCGGCTGCGCCCGGTGCCGTCGGTCGCGGGCCTGCACCTGTGCGCCCGGCTCTCCCCCGGCGTGTCCGTACGGCCGGCGCCCGGGCTGGCGGTGGAACGGCTCGACGCGTACTGCGATGAGAGCCCGGCGTTGCCAGGGCTGGTCCTGGGCTACGGCGCGATCCGGCAGCCGGACATCCCGACCGGCCTGCGCCTCCTGCAAGCATCCCTTGCGGGCTAGAAGTGCCTGCGGGTCCAGAAGCGCCGGGCCCGCTCCCCCGACAGCTCCGGCTCGTCCGGCGGCGACGGCTGCTGCACGATGACGACCGTCGTCCTGGCGTGACGCGCGCAGTACATGCTGGTGGACGGCAGGAGCATCCGGCTGAGCAGCCCGCGCCGGCTGCGCCCGAGGACCAGCAGGTCGCCTTCCCGGGCGAGTTCCACCAGGTGGTAGCCGGGGTCGCCGACGCGGCCGACCACGACCGTGGCGAGGTCCTCGGGCATGCCGCCCGCCACGTCCTCGAACACCCCCGTGACGATCTCGGCGCAGCGCGCCTCCTCCCCCGCGCGCAGCGCCTGCTGCACCGGCAGCGCCTCGGGGAACGGGTGGACCGGGGCGCGGCTGACGTGCACGGCGACGAGTGCCATCCGGTGCAGCCGGGCGGCCCCTATGGCCCACGCCAGGGCCCAGCGTGAGGCCGGGGTCTCGTCGATCCCCACGATCAGCCTCGGCCCGCCGGGCAGTTCATGATCCACGGCACCCTCCTCGAAGGGGTACTCGACCATATTGCTCCTTGCCGCTGGTTACCTGAAGGTGGCACTTTGCGAACTCTGGAGTCCCTCGCTATCCCGGGGCGTAGCATGCGGGGGTGGAACGAGGCTGGGTGCAGCCCCGTCCCGCCCTCGACCGGCGGCTCGACGGGGCGCTGACGCACAGGCTCACCACTTTGGTGGCCGCCACGGGCTACGGCAAGTCCCTCGCGCTATCCGGTTGGAGCAAGGCCGTCGGCGGCGTGCTGCACCGGCTGGGCCCCGCGGACCGTGACCTGCCGGTTCTCGCCGCGGCGCTGGCCGGGGCCCTCTCGGCGACCGTTCCCGGCCTTCCCGCCGAGCTGGCCGCCGCCGCGGAGGCGCCGCTCGGGCCCGACGCCGACGAGCTGTCGAGGGCCGCGGCGCTGGCGGGCGCGCTGGCCGAGGCGCTGTCCGCGCGGCTGCGGCGCGGGCTGGCCCTGGTGTTCGACGGGATGGACGTGATCGCGGGCTCCCCCGGCTCGATCAGGTACGTGGAGACGCTGGTGCGGGCCGCGCCGCGCCATCTGCACGTGGTGACGGCCTCGCGCTCTCCTCTGCCGTTCCCGACGGCGCGGCTGCGTCAGGACCACGAGGTGCTGGCTTTCGACGCCGCGGATCTCGCGCTCACACCGGACGAGACCGCAGCGTGGGCCCGGGCCCGGCTGGGCGAGCCGGGGGCCGCGCTCGCCGGGACGCTGCACGAGGCGTGCGGCGGCTGGCCGGCCGCGGTGCAGGCCGCCCTCGACGCGCTCGCCCGCACCGACCCGGCCGAGTGGCGGCGCACGGCGTCCGGCCTGGCGGCCACCTCGGCCACGCTCGAACGGCTGACGCTCGCCGCGTTCCGCGACCTGCCGCCCGCCATGCGTGAGCTGCTGCGGGCGGCGACGGTCCTGCCCGTGCTGGCCGACGGCCTGGCCACCGCTCTCGGCGCGCCGCCGGACACGCTCGCCGCGCTGGCCGGCCGCGGGCTGTTCCTCGACACCGGGCCGGACGGCCACCGGCTGACCGCGACGAGCCGGCACGTGCTGGTACGGCACGCGCCGCTGGACCGGCACGAGGCCCACGACGTCGCCGCCGTGGCCGCCCGCTGGTACGCCGAGCACGACCGGCCCGAGGCCGCCCTGCGCGCCGCCGTGGACACCGGCCACGCCACGCTCGTCCTCTCGCTGCTCGGCACGTACGGCCGGCGGCTGGCCGAGCGCGGCGACGACGTGATCGCGGCGATCGCGCTGCTGCCCGAGGCGACCCGGCGCTCCCCCACGATGCTGCGGCTGGCGGGCGTCGCCGAGCAGAACCGCGGCGACTGGACCCGGGCCCGCGAGCTGCTGTCGGAGGTGGCGGAGGGCCCGGCGTTCGACGCGTTCGTGGCCCGGCGGCTGGGGCTCGTCGACCATCTGCGCGGCGACCTGGACGCGGCTCTGGCGATGTACGGCCGGGGCGCCGCGTGGGGCACGCCGCCGGAGGACGCGGCGGCGTGCGCGGCGGCGTCGGCCTCGGTGCTGTGGCTGAAGGGCGACCGGGCAGGCTGCGCGGAGCTGGCGGACCGGGCGCTGGAGCAGGCCGGCGCGCTCGGCGACCCGGGGGCGCTGGCCGCCGCCAACACCGTGCTGGCCATGCTCGCCGCGCTCGACGGCGACCGGCGGGCCAACGACGCCCACTACCTGCGGGCGCTGGAGTACGCCGAACGGGCCGGCGACATCGCCCAGCTCATCCGGATCCGGGCCAACCGCGCCTCCCGCCACCTCGACGAGGGCGCCTACGCGGAGGCGCTGGAGGAGACGGAGATCGCCGGGCGGCTGTCGGATCTGGTGGCGTTCGCCCCTTATGCCGCGTTGAACGTGGCGAACCGGGCCAAGGCGCTCATCGCGCTCGGCCGGCTGGAGGAGGCGGCCGTGGACGCGGCCGACGCGGTGGCCCGGTGGGAGGCGATGGGGTCGCGCTTCGTCGCGTACGGGCTGGTCCGGCTGGCCGACGTGCACGCGCTGCGCGGCGACCGGGCGTCCGCGATCGCGCTCTACCGACGGGTGGTGGCGGACGCCGCCGGCTCGGGCGAGGTGCAGGAGCTGTCGCACGCGCTGAACGAGCTGGCCGTGCTGCTCGCGGCGGACGATCCGGAGGAGGCGGCGCGGGTGGCCAAGGAGGCGCTGCGGCTCGCCGAGGGCATGGCCGGGGTGGAGGCCCGCCTGGCCGCGGCCCGCGTGGCGCTCACGGCCGGGCGGGCGGATGAGGCGCGGGGGCTGCTGGACGAGGCGGAGCGGGTGGCCGGCAGCCGCCGCGACCACGCGGCCCTGGCCGAGGCCGCGGAGCTGCGCGCCGAGCTGGACGGCGACCCCGTGCCGGCGGCCGAGGCGGTGCGCCGCTGGTCGGAGCTGCGCGACCCGGTCGGGCTGGCCAGGGCCGAGCTGGTACGGGCCGAGCTGACGCGAGGGGAGTCCCCCGAGCCGGCCGCGGAGGTGGCGGCGAGAGTCAGGGAACGCATGCACGCGATCGGCTGCCGCGCGCTCGACGACCGCGTCGACGCCCTGCTCGCCCGGCGCGTCCCCGCCGCGGCGGGCCGGCTGGTGGTGGAGACGATGGGCACGTTCCGGGTGCTGCGCGACTCCGTGCCCGTGCCGCGCTCGGCCTGGCAGTCGCGCAAGGCCCGCGACCTGCTGAAGATCCTGGTCAGCCGGCGCGGCGGTCCGGTCGGCCGGGAACGGCTGGTCGAGATCCTCTGGCCCGACCAGGAGGACGACGCCGTCGGGCTGAAGCGGCTGAACGTCATGGTGTCGACGCTCCGGGCGGTTCTCGACCCGGCGCACGAGCGCCCGCCGGACGACGTGGTCGTCTCCGACGAGGGGGCGCTGCGGCTGGACCTGGCCCATGTCGAGGTGGACGTCGAGCGTTTCCTCGGGCTGGTGGCCGCCGCCGCGCGGCTCGACCACGCGGGCCGGGAGGCGGAGGCCCTGGAGCGCTGGGCCGCCGCCGAGTCCGCGTACGGGGGCGACTTCTGCGAGGAGGACCCGTACGCCGACTGGGCCGTGGGGTTGCGCGAGCAGGCCCGGCACGCGTACGTGCAGGCCGCGGCCAGGCTCGCCGCCGAGCGGGCCCGCCGGGGCCGTCACGACGAGGCGGCCCGCTACTGGCTGCGGCTGCTCGAACGCGACCCCTACGACGAGCGCGCCCACCTCGGGCTGGTCCGCGTGCTCGACCGGGTGGGGCGGCGCGGCGACGCGCGCAGGCGCTACCACCTGTACGCGGAGCGGATGCGCGAGCTCGACGTGGAGCCGATGCCGTACCCGGCCTGAGCCGCGTCACCCGACCTGAACCAGACCTGAACCGGGCGGCGAGATGGTGCGCCCATGAGGACGGTCATCGTACGGCTGGTCGAGCCGGAGCAGTCCGGCGGCCAGCTCCGCGGGCTGCTCGAAGAGGTCGGGGGCGAGCCGGTGCCGTTCCACGGGACCGAGGCGGTCGTCGACATGCTGTACGCGGCGGCCGGGCTGCGGCGCGATCCGCCCTGAACCTCCCGCGAACCTCCCTCGCGACCCTGGGTCGTGAGAGGAGGCACGATGAGCGAGCAACTGGGGAGCTGCTGGCCGTTCGTCGGGCGAGGGGGACAGCTGGCGCGCGTCCGGGAGGCGCTGCGGGCGCGGGCCGGCGTCATGATCGTTGGCGAGGCGGGGGTCGGCAAGAGCAGGCTGGCGGCGCAGGCGCTGTCGGGACTCGGCGGGTACGGGGTGGTCCGGGCGCTCGGCACGGCGACGGCGGCGACGATCCCGTTCGGCGCGTTCGCGCACGCGCTGACCGGCCCGCCCGGCGCGGGGGAGAACCTGCTGCGCTGGGCCGCCCGCCACCTGCGGGCCGGAGCCGGAGGCGGGCGGCTGCTGGTGAGCGTGGACGACGCCCACCGGCTGGACCCGGCCTCGGCCGCGCTGGTGCACCACCTGGCGTCGAGCGGCACGGCGGCGGTCCTCGTCACGGTGCGCAGCGGCGCGCGGCCACCGGCGCCCATCACGGCGCTGTGGAAGGACGAGGTGCTGGACCGGATCGAGCTGCCCCCGCTCGACCGGGACGGGATCGAGGCGGTGCTGGCCGAGGCGCTGGGGGGCGAGGTGGCCCGGCCGACCGTGCGCCGCCTGGCCGAGGTCAGCGGGGGCAACCTGCTCTACCTGCGCGAGCTCGTCCACGCCGGGCGCGCGTCCGGCCGGCTGGCGGTGCGCGACGGCACCTGGGGGTGGCGCGGCGAGCTGTCGTTGACCGCCCGGCTGCGCGAGCTGGTCGAGGCCCGGATCGGGCGGCTGGAGCCGGACGAGCGGGAGACGCTGGAGCTGGTGGCGTTCGGCGAGCCGCTGGGCGCCGGGCTGGTGGCGGGGCTGACGTCCGCCGAAGTGGTGGAGCGGCTGGAGGACCGGGGGCTGGTGGCCACCGAGACCGACGGGCGGCGCGAGCACCTGCGGCTCGGCCACCCCCTCTACGGCGAGGTGATCCGGGACGGCTGCGGCACGCTGCGGTCCCGCCGGCGGCTGCGGACGCTGGCCGAGGCGCTGGAGGCGGGCGCGCCGCGGCGGCGCGAGGACGTGCTGCGCGCCGCGGTGTGGCGGCTGGACAGCGGCTCGCCGGTCGAGCCCGCCACGCTGCTGGACGCGGCCGGTGTGGCGCTGGCGCGGCAGGACCCGCGGCTCGCGGCCCGGCTGGCGCGGGCGGCGCACGAGGCGGGGGCGGGCGTGTCGGCCGTGGCGCTGCTCGGGCAGGCGCTCGTGGTGCTGGGGGAGTCGGAGACGGCGGTGGCGGCGCTGCGGCGGGCGGCGAGCGGGGCGGTCACGGAGGGCGAGCGGGCGCGGCACGCGGCCAGTCTGGGGATCAACCTGGCGTGGGCGGGGGCGGACGCCGAGGCGTGCGCGGTGCTGGACGCGGCGGGGGAGTCGGTGACGGATCCGGCCCTGCGGCGTGAGGTGCGCCTGTACCGGGGGATGGCGGACTTCCTCGCGGGACGCCTGTCGGAGGCGGCCCGCTCGCTGGGCCGGTCTCGCGCGTCGTCCGGGGCTCGCGAGGCTTCCGGGGCGGAGTCCTCGCTCGCCGGGTGGGAGGCGCAGGCGGCGGGGCTGGAGGCGTGGATCGGCGCGTATGCGGGACGGACCGAGCAGAGCCTCGCCGTGGTCCAGCGGGTCCTGACGGAGCGGGACGACCGGTGGCCGGTCGGGGCGCCGCACGCGCTGCCGGCCCTGCTCGACGCGGCGTGCGCCGCGCGGGTGTTCTCCGGACGGCTGGAGGAGGCGGCGCGGACCGCCGAACGCGGCATGGCGCTCGGGGAGGGCGAGCCGCCGGTGACGGGGTTCGGCGCCCACCGGGCCGTGGTGGCCAGGCTTCGGGGCGACGTCGCGGGCGCGGCCCGCTGGGCCGGTGAGGACGCGGCGCGCCTGCCCGCCGGCACGCCGTACCAGGGGCGCTGCCTGGCCGAGCTGGCCCACGCGTCCGCGCTGCTCGGGCAGACCGTACGGGCCGGGCAGGCGCTGGCGGAGGCGGAGCGGCTCGCCGCGCGCTGGGCGTTCACCCGGCAGCCCGCGCTCCAGGCGGCCGTGTGGGTGGCGGCGGCGGACGGCGACCTCGACGGCGCGCTGTCCGCGTGCCGGTCGGCCGCCGAGCACGCGGAGGAGCGGGAGCAGTCCGGGTACCTGATGTTCGCGCTGCACGACCTGGTACGGCTGGGCCGGCCCGAGGAGGCGGCCGGTCGGCTGGCCGGCCTGGCGGGACGGGTGGACGGGCCGCTGGTGCGGCTGCTCGCCCGGCACGCGCGGGCCGCCGGCGACCCGGGGGAGCTGCGGGCGGTGGCGGTGGAGTTCGAGCGGCTCGGCATGGTGCTGTACGCGGCGGAGGCCGCCGCCCACGAGGCCGCCGCGTACCTCGGGATGGGGCGCGGCACGCAGGCCAGGGGAGCGCGGACCCGGGCGTGGGCGCTGGCCAGGCGCTGCCCCGGGGTGACCACTCCGGCGCTGGTCGAGCTGGCCACGCCCGAACTCACGCCGCGCCAGCGGGAGATCGTCCGGCTCGCCGCGGCCGGGCTGACGAACCGGCAGATCGCCGCCCGGCTCGCCGTGTCCACCCGGACGGCCGCGAACCACCTGCAGGCCGTGTACGACAAGCTGGGCGTCAACGACCGGATGGAGGTGGGCCGCCTGCTCGGCGCGCCATGAGCCCGGAGTGGTGATCGCTCGGTCAGTGGTGATCGCTCGGTCAGACGAGCGCGAGGAGTCCTTCGAACAGGGTCTCGCGCTCGCTGCCGGTGAGCGTCGCGTACGGCTGGGCGGCCCGGTGGTTGGTGTCCTCCTCGATCCGGTCACGCAGCGGGCCGCAGCCCAGCTCGACGACCGCGTCCGCGGTCAGCCCGGCGTCGCGCCAGGCGGCGGCGTGGGCGTCGGCCCGGTGGTAGCGCAGAGCGGCCACCCGGTTGAACAGCAGCACGCCGGGCGGCGTCCCCTCGGGCTCGTACGGCGGCGCCATCACCGCGAAGGCGCCGCCCGGCTCGGCCTCGGCCCGGTCGAGGACCTCGCCCACCAGTCCGGCGACGGCCGGCACGTCGTACGCGGCCCAGAGGCGGCGGACGGCCGCGGCGTGGACCTCGTACAGGCCCCGGATGTAGGACAGGCCGGCGGCGGTGAGCCGCAGGACGCCGTCACCGGCCTCCGTCAGGGTGCCCTGGCGGAGCTGGTCGCCGATCTCGGCGTCCAGCTCGGCGGCGCTGCCGTACCGGTAGACGACGGACAGGTCGTCTCGGGTGAGCGGGCGCGCGGGCAGCGCGTACCGCAGGTCGACGAGGAAGCCGGGCGTCAGGCCGCACGCCTCGGCGTGGTCGTCGCGTTCCTGGCGGGCCGAGGCGTGGACGTTGACGTGGACCGCGTTGATGACGGGGGCGATGGTCGCGGCGTAGGACGGCAAGTCACAAAACATGGGCGTTTGGGGTGTCGGCTCAGGATTTATCGGCATCGGCCGCCATTATGCCTGCGAGGTCCCGCGCGTAGGAGGTTCTTCACCGCGCGATGTCATCCCTTGAAGGTTCGGATCAGTGGGCGTGGGGGGCTCGTGGGATGATCCTGGCTGTGTCCCTGCCCGCGTCGGCTCCCTTCCGGCTCGCGCGTGCCGCGGTGTTCGCCGTGGTGTGCGTCGGCCTGGGCTGGGGCGCGCACGCGTTCGGCGGAGGCGGCGTGGCGCCGGGCATGCTGGCCGGGGCGCTGGGCGTTGCGTTCGCGGCGGCGTACCCGCTGTCCGGGCGCGAGCGGACCTCTCGGGTGATCCTGCCGCTGCTCGGCGGGGCGCAGGCCGTTCTGCACCTGGTGTTCTCGCTGGCCCATGAGGCTTCGCCGGTCACGGCGCTGGCCCATGCCCATCCGGGGCTGGTTCCGGGGCTCGGCATGCTGGTCGCCCACGGGTGGGCGACGGTGCTGACCGGGCTGTGGCTGGCCCGGGGTGAGGCGCTGTTCTGGGCGTTGTTGCGCCGGCTGGCCGTACGCCTGCTGCTCGTGCGGCTGCCCGCGTTCTGGACGCCGTTCCTGCCCGCCTGCACGGCTCGGCCCGCGATGCCGCGCCCGGCCGTGCTGCGGTACGCCGTGACCCGGCGAGGGCCGCCGATGGTTGTCGATTCCTTCTGACATCTCCCCTCTTGTCGACAACCACACCCCGGTACGTACCGCGTGTTCGACGTGCCCGTACCCGGGTGGAGAAAGGCGTTACCCCGTGTTCTCTCGTCATGTTCTGGTGCTGGCGACCGCTCTCGTCACGGTCAGCGCGTGCGGCGGTCAGCAGGCCGGCCCTGCTCGGCAGGCCGACGCGTCCGCGTCCGCTTCCCCCGCCCAGGCGAGCGCCCCCGCCTCCGCCCCCGCCGGCAAGGCGGGCGTGCTGTCCATCACCGACCCGTGGGTCAAGACCACGAAGAAGGGGATGACCGCCGCGTTCGGCACCCTGGTCAACCCGACGGACTCCGACATCACGATCGTCTCCGGCAGCACGCCGCTGTCGTCCCGGGTGGAGCTGCACGAGGTCGTGGACTCCGGCGGCAAGATGGTCATGCGGCCGAAGGAGGGCGGCATCGTGGTACCCGCGCGCGGCACCCACGAGCTGCGGCCCGGCGGTGACCACATCATGCTCATGGACGTCACCGATGCGGTGAAGCCGGGGGTCCGGGTGCCGTTCACGCTGACGGTGAAGGGCGGCTCGCCGCTGGAGTTCACCGCGGTCGGCAAGGACTTCGCCGGCGGCCGGGAGGACTACCAGCCGGGGACGGGGCACTGATGGGCGCCGGGATCAGCCGCCGCAGCCTGCTGGCGGGCGGCGCTGCCCTGCCCGTGGCGGGCGCCGCCGCCGCCGCACTGGCCGCTCCGGCGCGGGCCGTACCGGCGCAGGACCTACCGGCCCACGCCGTTCCAGCGCAGGCCGCTCCGGCGCGGGCCGGGACGGGTGACGCGGTCGAGCCGTTCCACGGCGCGCACCAGGCCGGCATCGCGACGACGCCGCAGGCCCATGCCGTGTTCCTCGGGTTCGACCTGCTGCCGGGCACCGGCAAGGAGGCCGTGGTCCGGATGATGCAGCTCCTCACCGACGACGCCCGCCGGCTCACCCAGGGACGGCCCGCGCTCGCCGACACCGAGCCCGAGCTGGCCGTCTCGCCCGCCCGGCTGACGGTCACCTTCGGCTTCGGGCCGGGCCTGTTCGCAACGGCGGGCGTCACCTCGCCGGTGCGGGCCCTGCCGGCGTTCGAGACGGACCGGCTGCAGGACCGGTGGAGCGGCGGTGACCTGCTCGTCCAGCTCTGCGCCGACGACCCGATGACGGTGGCGCACGCGCTCCGCATGATCGTCAAGGACGCGCGGGCCTTCGCCACGGTTCGGTGGAGCCAGCGCGGCTTCCGGCGCGCCGCCGGGACGCAGGCGCCCGGGACGACGCAGCGCAACCTCATGGGCCAGCTCGACGGCACGGTCAACCCCTCGAACCTGGACCGGTCCGTCTGGCTGAGCGACGGGCCCGAGGGGATGCGGGGCGGCACGACGATGGTGCTGCGGCGGATCCGGATGAAACTGGAGCAGTGGGACGCGGCGGACCGGTCGGCGCGGGAGTTCGCGATCGGCCGGCGCCTGGACACCGGCGCCCCGCTCACGGGCCGCGACGAGCGTGACGAGCCCGACTTCGACCGCCTCAACCAGCTCGGCTTCCCCGTCATCCCGGAGTTCGCGCACATCAGGCGGGCCAGGGCCGCCGACGCGGGGCAGCGCATCCTGCGCCGGCCGTACAACTACGACGAGGCGGTGGGGGCCGACGGCGCCGCGGACTCGGGGTTGATCTTCGTGTCCTACCAGGCCGACATCGACCGGCAGTTCGTGCCCGTGCAGCGGCGGCTGGCGGAGGGCGACCTGATGAACGAGTGGATCACGCCGATCGGCTCGGCGGTCTTCGCGATCCCGCCCGGGTGCACGCCGGAGGGCTGGATCGGCGACCGCCTCCTGGCGGCCTGACGGCCCTTCCCGAAGTCCGGTGTGGGGGGCGGGTGGCCGGGCAGAGGGGCGGCATGTCGTCCGGATCTGTGTCGGAAAGTGCCGCCTCCGTCGTCGCCCGCCTGGTCGCCGCGCTGCGCCGGGGCCGGGCCCTGCACCGCGACGGCCTGACCGTCGCCGCCACGCTCGTGGTGGAGAGGGGCCCGGCTCCGGGGCTGCCGGCGCTCGCGGACACTGGCTCGTACGAGGTGGTGGCCCGTCTGTCCAGGGGCGGGTCGCTGCCCGGGCCGCTGCCCGACGTGCTGGGGCTGGCCCTGCGACTGCCGGGCGGGGGCCCTCCCCATGCCGGTGGTCACGTGGACCTGCTGCTGTCCACGTGCGTCCCGGGACTGCCGTGGCTGCCGGGTCCCCGTGGGGACTTCAGCGCCGGGCCGTACTCCAGCCTGGCCTCGTACCGGCACGGGTCGATGCCGGTCCGGATCTTCGCGTACCCGGAGCGGGACGGCCCGGACCCGGACGACCCGGTTCGGGACAAGGGGGCCGGCGGCGTGCCCGCGCGGATCGGCGCGTTGCGGCGGGCGCTGGAGCGGGGCCCGCTGGTGTTCCGCCTGCTCGCCGCGCCCGCGGGCCGGCGGCCGGTACGGGTGGCGACGCTCCGGGTGCACACCCCGCTGCCCGACGAGGACGTCACCTTCGACCCCGTGCTCAACAGCCACCCGGCCCTGCGCCCGGCCGGGTGGCTGGCGCGCCTGCGCCGGGGCGCCTACCGGGGATCCCGGGCGGGGCGCGTCAGGTGAGCTCGTGTTCGCGGCGATCGGCCGCCTGGCGGGCATCGTCCACCGTGAGCTCGCGTTCGCGGCGCTCGGCCGTCTCGCGGGCGTCGTCCACCGTGAGCCCGTCCGGGCCCGGCTCCGTGTGGTGGCGTGTCGTGTAGAAGCGCACCTCGTGCCCGTCCGGGTCGTGGAGCTCGGGGAGGATCCAGCCGATCGTGGCGAAGTGGACGCCGGCGTGGGTCTCGCCCAGCGCGACGAGCCGCTCGGCGAGGTCGTCGAGGTCCTCCTTGCCGGGCACGCCGATGGCGAAGTAGTCGAACCCCGCGGCGGCCTCGACCCTCGCCGGGTCGAGGCGCAGGGCCAGCCCGGGCCCGCCGTTCGGGTGCCGGAGGGCGAGGCCCATGAGGATCCCCTGCTCGCGGAACGAGATCTCCACCTCGTAGCCCAGCCGGGTGCAGTACCACTCCAGGGAACGTTCCAGATCCCTGACGGGGAGTTTGACGTGGTGGATCCCGTCGAGCCGTGGAGCGTCCGTCATGGCCACCCTCCTTGCAGTCGCACTGCATTCTTGCAGTTATACTGCAACCTATGTCGGACCCCGTCAAGCGCGACCTGCGCGCCGCCCGTGTCGCCGAGACCGAGAGCAGGATCCTGGGTGCCGCCGTGGAGCTGTTCCTGGAGCGCGGCTACGCCGGCACGACGCTGACCGCGGTCGCCGAGCGCGCCGGAGTCGGGCACCGCACGCTGTACGTCCGCTTCGGCACCAAGGCCGCGCTGCTCAAGCGGGCCGTGGACGTCGCGTTCGCGGGCGACACCGAGCCGGTCGACGTGCGCGGGCGGCCGTGGTTCACGCTCGCGCTCAACGCTCCCACCGCCGCCGAGCGGATCGAGGCGCTGGCCACGGGCGGGCGCCGGATGATGGAGCGGGCCGGTGACATCCTGGCCGTCGCCCTGGAGGCCGGCGCCGTCGAGCCGGACCTGGCCACCGCCGCGCAGGCCGCCCGGGAGGCGACCCGTGAGAACATCCGCGCGTTCTGGTCCCGGATGGACGACGACGGCCTCCTGCCGCCCGGCCTCGATCTCGGCTGGCTGACCGACACCACGACGGTCCTCGTCCACGCCGAGACGTACCTGCTGGCCAGGAAGATGATCGGCTGGGACGCGGACGGCTACGAGCGCTGGCTCGTCACCACGCTCACCCGCCTGCTCGCCCCCACGTGCCCGGATCAGGCGAACGCGCTGCCCGGCAGGCATGACGGCGGCCGGTCGGACGGCGGCCAGACGTAGGGCAGGTCGTCCGGCTCGGCCCCGAAGAGCGGCGCGTAGAAGGCCGGGTCCTTGCGCAGCAGGGCCGAACGGTGGCTGAGGTGCAGGCCCGCGTCGCCGAGCCACGGCGGCAGCTCGCCCTGCGCCGCCAGGTCCGGCTGGGCGCGTACGGTGCGGTGGCCGCAGTGCTCGGCCACCTCGCGGCTGATCGTGCCGGCGCAAGTGTCCTGGCGGCCGGTCTCGCACCACCGGCCGCACACCTCCAGGCCGTACCGGGCCAGGGCCTCCTCGTAGCCGGCCCACATGCGCACCGCCGGGTGGTGCCGCCAGCCGTACCCGGGGACGGTGAGGGCGCGCAGGATCTGCAACGCCTCCACCCGCTGCTTGCCGAGGCGCCGGAGGTCCAGCACCTCGGCACAGCGCGCGAAGTCGGGATATGGGAGGAATGTCTGCACTGCTCAGCCCTCCTTCCTTCTCCCCGCGTACCTACCCCGTGGGCGCCACCAGACCGGCCACCGCGAGCGCCGTCTCCGGGTGACGGGCCAGGAGCGCGACGGCCTCCGCGTACGCGGGCGGCTCGTCCGCCTGCCAGCCGCCCGCGCAGCCGAGGAGCCCGGCCACGGCGTCGCACGTGTCCGGGTGGGCGCGCAGCAGCTCCGCCACCGGCCCGCCCGCCGCGACCACGGGGCCGTCCGCCGCGGGCGAGGCCGCGCGCCGCTCCCACGGCGGCACCCATGCGTCCAGCTCCGCCAGCCCGGCCGGGAACGTCCGGCCCGCCTCCCGGACCAGCACCGGGACGAGCTCCCGCGCCTGCTCCCGCAGCGTCGTGATCAGCTTGGGCAGCCACGGCAGCAGCACCGCGTCCGGCAGCCGGCCGAACGCCTTGGAGATCAGCTCCACCACGAACGGCGTGAGCGACGGCACCGACTCCAGCGCCTGCACGAACCCGCTGATGTAGAGCGGGAACGACGGCACCACGAGCGGGTTGGCGAGCAGCCCGTCGCACCGCTCCCGCAGCGCCGCGAGCGGCAGCAGCCCGAGCTGCGACTGCGCTCCCCACAGCAGCGCCACCTTGGCGGGCGCCTGCGGGTGCGACTGCTGGACGGCCAGCTCGAGCTGGGCCCGGTCGCAGCCGAGCGACAGCGCCAGCCCCTCCATCGAGAACAGGAAGCCCAGCATGGCCCCCACCTGCCGGACCCCGGTGTCCTCGGCCACGAACGCGGTGGGCAGCAGCGTGCAGTAGTGGGCGTAGCCCGTCGTGACGAACGCCTCGCACCAGGCCGGCAGCTCCGGCTCGGCCGCCCGGAAGTGGGCGAGCAGGCGGCGCATGCGGCGCAGCACCTCGGGCGCGTCGTCCACGGTGCGCTCCGCCGACAGCAGCTCGACCGCCCGCGCGCCCAGCTCGTCGGTGAAGCGCCGACTGCCGAGGAACACGATCGAGTCCTCGACCGCCTCCAACGCGGTCGCGGCCGTGGCCTGCGGGTCCCGGACCGCCCGGCGCAGGCGCCGCTCCAGCACCTGCTCGACGGTGACGCCCTCGTAGCCGAGCTCGATGAGCGAACGCTGGTGCTGCCCGAGGGACAGGTCCCAGCTCTCCTGGATCGACCGCTCGCCGAGCCGCCGCGTGCCCATGATGGGGCGCACCGCGCCGTCCGGCAGCAGGTAGCGCAGCATCCACAGCAGGTGCGAGCAGGGCGCGAGGTCAGGGTCGGCGTTCAGGTTCATCAGCGCCCGCTGGACCGTGCGCTTGTGCAGGTCGAGCCCGAGGGGCTCCAGCCGGTCGTAGACGTCGCGGGCCAGCGGCGGCATCGACGCGTAGCCCACCTGGCCGATCCGGTCGCCGCCGAGCAGGATCTCGCACAGGTGCCGGACGTCGCGACGGCCGGGCACCACGTCCTTCTCGATGCAGGTGACGGCCGCGTCCTGGAAGTCGTACGGCGTCGGCCGGGCGCGGTCACGCATGCCCGCGAGCAGGATCGACGTCTCGTACACGGCGATGGCGTCGGCGGTGCTGGCCAGGTAGCCGTTGCGGCGGGCCAGCCGGACGAGGTCGACGCACCAGCCGAGCAGCTCCTCCTCGTCGAGGCCGCCCGGCTCGGACGGCCTGGACAGGAACCCGCTGAGCCGGTCCGCCACCGGTCCCGGCGCCGCGGCCTCCGGCTCCGCCGCCTTCTTCGGCTTCGCCTTGGTCTGCTGCCCCTCCAGCTTGTACGTCTTGACGCCGCCACGCGAGACGGCCTTGGCCCAGGTCGCCGCCGCGATCGACACCGAGCCGGAGGCCAGGCCGAACTGGGCCTCGATGGCCGAGTGGCTGGACGGGATGAGCCCGTACAGCCAGCGCGTGCCCGTGCGCGGCGTGACGGTGTAGGTGTCGGAGCCCGCGAGCCCGAACTCCTCGACGCGGCTGGCCGCGTGGAAGGCGCCGCACACGTACATGCAGCGCGCCGGGTCGGCGCCCGAGGTGGACAGGTGCTCGCGGATGCGCGTCCACATGTGGCGCTCGCGTTCCTCGTCGCTCGCGAGCCGCTCGCCCCGCTCGGGGGCCAGCCGCCGGAACAGGCTGCCGATCAGCACCATCACCTGCCGGTAGGTGTCGTGGTCGGCGTCGAGGAGGGGCCGCTCCACGTACTGGTCCCACCACTCGGACCAGTGGCGCACCTTGCCGTGGTGCAGCAGGTGGGCCTCCAGCTCGGCGAAGCGGGGGCGCAGGTCGCCGATCTCGATGCCGACGGCGTCGCCGTGCAGCGCCGCGTCCTCACCGTGCTCCGGGTCGGGTGCCGGGGCGTCCTCCCTGCTCTCGTCCTTGTCCTTGTCCTTGTCCAGCCACTGGAAGACGTGGTCGGCCGAGCGGTCCACGAGGACCAGCTCGACGCCGGGCGTCCGCAGCGCGTACGCGATGACCTGGTACTCGGCCGACGCCTCCGTGATGGGCGCCACCACGCTGAGCGGCCCTGCCCCGGCGGGGAAGCCGTCGAGCTCCGTCGCGAACGCCTGCAACGCCACCGGCAGGCGGCAGTTGCTCAGCTCGTCCAGCAGCGGGCGCAGGTCCTCGCACAGCTCCAGGTAGACGACCTCGGGCCGCTTCTCTCGCAGCCGGCGCGCCATCGCCAGCGCCGAGGCGGGCGAATGGTGGCACACCGGGAAGATCTCGAGCTGCTCGCGCAGCGCCCGGTCGACGTCGTCCACCAGGCCCGCGAGGATCTCCGACAGGGAGGCCGGGGCGCCGGCGAAGGCCGCGGCGGCGTTCAGCAGCTGCTCGCGCAGGGCTCCGAACGGGCCCTCGACGGTCCCGGGCGAGCTCATGACAGGGTGGCGATCGCCTGGCGGCCGCCTTCGAGGAAGTCCGGCCACTGCCCGCCGTCCTTCTTGCTGCGGGGCTCGACGACGCCGTGCCAGTACTTGTTGAGGATGGCGAGGTCCTCCGGGCTGCGGCGGGCCAGCGAGCCGACCAGCGAGCCGGCGAGGGTCTGCGCGCGCAGCGTCCGGTCGCCGAAGAAGTGGCTGTGCAGGATCGCGTCCTCCAGCACGCCGATCTGCTCGGCCGTGGACAGCGCCGACTCCAGCCGCTCGTCGTCGCTGGAGGCCGACTCGGACGCCGCCCGCAGGTCGGCGAAGCTCTGCAGCAGGATGTCGAGCAGCGTGGGCGGCACGTCCAGCTCGATCCGGTGGCGGCGCAGCAGCTCGGTGGTGCGGAAACGGACGATCTCCGCCTCGCTCTTCTTGTTCGTCACCACCGGGATCCGGACGAAGTTGAACCGGCGCTTCAGCGCGGACGACAGGTCGTTGACGCCCCGGTCGCGGCTGTTGGCGGTCGCGATGATGGAGAAGCCGGGCTTGGCGAAGACCACGTTGTCGTCGTCGAGCTCGGGGATCGACACGTACTTCTCGGACAGGATCGAGATGAGCGCGTCCTGGACGTCGCTGGTGGAGCGGGTCAGCTCCTCGAAACGGCCGATCACGCCCTGCTCCATCGCCGTCATGATCGGCGAGGGGATCATCGACTCGCGCGACTGCCCCTTGGCGATCACCATGGAGACGTTCCACGAGTACTTGATGTGGTCCTCGGTGGTGCCGGCCGTGCCCTGGACGACCAGCGTCGAGTTGCGGGAGATCGCGGCGGACAGCAGCTCGGCCAGCCAGCTCTTGCCGGTGCCCGGGTCACCGATCAGCAGCAGGCCCCGGTCGGAGGCGAGCGTCACGATGGCCCGCTCGACGAAGCTCCGGTCGCCGAACCACTTCTGCTTGATCTCGCGGTCGAGCCCGTCGGAGCGCTCGGACCCGAGCACGAACAGCCGGACCATGCGCGGGCTCAGCCGCCACGAGAACGGCTTGGGCCCGTCGTCCACGGACTCCAGCCAGTCCAGCTCGTCGGCGTACTTCACCTCGGCGGGGGCACGCAGCATCTCGTCGGTCATGTGCGGGGACTCTCCTAGGTGAGGAAGCTCTTGAGCTCGAACACGAGTTTGCGGATGTGGCCGGAGATCACCGGGGTGCCGAGGTCCTTGAACTTCTGACGGAACCACGGGTTGACGCTCTGCTGGCCGGAGCTGTTGACGGACCCGACGGGGATGAAGCGCACCCCTGAGCGGTGCACGGCCTGGATCCCGTCGAGCAGCGGCTGCGACCGGTCGAACTCGTAGAAGTCGGAGATCCACACCATCACGGTGTTGCGCGGCTCGGCGATCTTCGGCCGGGCCATCGCCATCGCGACCGGCCCGTCGTTGCCGCCGCCGAGCTTGGTACGTAGCAGCACCTCGAACGGGTCGCTGACCCACGGCGTCAGGTCGATCGCCCGGGTGTCGTACGCGATGAGGTGGACGTCCACCTTCGGCAGCCCGGCGAAGATCGACGCGAGGATGGTGCAGTTGACCATCGAGTCGACCATGGAGCCCGACTGGTCGACCACCACGATCAGCCGCGAGGGCGTGTTCTTGCGGGCGGTGTGCCGGTAGAAGAGGCGGTCGACGTACAGCCGCTGGTCCTCGGGGCTCCAGTTGGTGAGGTTCTTCCAGATCGTCCGGTCGAGGTCGAGGTTGCGGAACACCCGCTTGGGCGGCACCGACCGGTCGATCTTGCCGACGCTGGTCTGCTCGACTTGGGTACGCAGGACCTGGGCGACCTCGTCGACGAACCGGCGGATCAGCGCCTTGGCGTTGGCCAGCGCGATGCCCGACAGGTTGGCCTTGTCGCGCAGGAGCTGCTCGATCAGCGACATGCTCGGGGTGAGCTGCCGGGCCAGCGTGGGGTCGGCCAGCACCTCGCGCAGGCGCATCCGGTTGACCAGATCGCCTTCGAGACCGGCCAGGACCCCGCCCAGCTCGTGTCCGGCAGGGTGGCCGCGAAGGCCGCCGGGGTCGTGGCCGAGGGCGCGCTCGAACCAGCCGGCGTCCTGCTGCCAGCGGGCCAGGTCGCCCGCGGAGACGGAGCCCGAGCCGGTGGCGAACACGTTGAGCAGGAGCTTCGACACGAGCGCGGCCCGGCGCACCTCGTCGGCGCCGATCTCCTCCGACTCGGGCAGGCCCTCGGGCACCATCAGGCCGTCGAACTCGGCGGCCAGGCCGGGGAAGCGCTGGACGACGTTGTCGACCGAGACGGACGGGTCGAGCAGGGCGGCTGGCAGGCCCAGGTCGCCGACGACGGCCATGCTGCCGTTCTCGAGGGTGGGCTGCTCGTCGGCCTCGAAGACGCGGGACAGCAGCCGCCAGTAGAGGAGCTGCCGCCGGTTGGCGTCGGCAGCGCTCGCGGGAGTGGGGGCTTCGCTCATCGCCGCAGCAGCCGTCCCGCCCGCTCCTGGAGCAGCGCCACGACGTCGCCGGTCCTCGCCTCGGCCTTGACCGCCTTGGGGTCGGTGGGGCCGAGCGCCCAGTCGCCGTTGCCGGCCTCGACCGGCTTGCGCTTGACCGTCGCCTGCACCGCCAGCGGCTGGAGGGCCCACCGGCCGCCGTCCCAGCGGACCAGGCCCACACAGGCGCTGGACGCCGCGACGAGCTGGGGCGTCAGCGGGCCGCAGGACGGCAGCCGGTCCATGTCGAGGGCGAGCGTCTGACCGTCGAGGCCGAGCGTGCCGTCGCCGTCGACCGTGTAGCCCTCCACCAGGACCGGCTCGGCGATCCGCACGGGATGCCGGTCGAGGGGCGGCGCCGGCGCGGCGAGCGTGCCGGCGAGCTGGACGCGGGCCACGGCGAACGGGTCGGCCGGCTCGCCGGGGCGGGCCCGGTCGTCGTGCCAGACGAGGTCGCCGCCGGGCAGCAGCGGCATGCCGGTGAGGTCGAGGGCGCGGTGCTCGGCCAGCGCGGCCAGGAGCACCGGGTGGCCTTTCAGCAGCCGCCACACGGTGGGGCCGGTGATGGTGTCCACCTTCATGGCGCCGACGCTCGCGCGCACCAGCCGTTTCGGCTCGCCGCCCGTGGGCTCCAGCACGCCGTGGACCTGGACCTGGACGGCGGTGCCGTGCTCGTGGACGTCCACGCCGAGGACCAGCAGCCGCCCGGACACGGGGACCGCCCCGTGGCTCCCGGCCAGGCCGCCGGGCTGGGCGAGCAGCACGGCCCGCGCCCAGAGGTCGCCCCAGCGGCGGGCGGGCAGGCTCGCCATCAGGCCGATCGGATCGGAGGCGGCCAGCTCGGCCGCCAGACCGTCGAGCAGCACCGCGAGCCGGCGCGCACCCGGTTCGGCGAGCAGCGCCTCGATCGTCTGGCTCGAAGCGGAGACGAGGTCGTGGCCGACGCCGCGCCAGCCCGTGATGGCCAGCTCGTGCAGCCAGGACCGGCAGGCGGCGAGCAGGTTGGCGGGCACGCCGTCCGGCCCGCCGGGCCTGTCCTCCGTGCCGGGCCCTCCCGGCACGTCCGGTCCGTCCTCCGCGCCGGCGGGAAGGGTGGCGGGCCAGGGCTCGCGGTCCCGGCCGAGCGCGGAGTCGAGCCGGTCGAGCAGGCCGTCGTGGACCGCGCCGAGCAGCGCGGTGCGGGCCCCGGCCAGCGCCGCCAGGTGCTCCTCGCCGACCGACCCCGCGGCGACCTTGGCCGCCGCCTCGGCCGCCCGGTCGCCCAGGGGCGTGCCGGCCACGGCACCGGCCAGTGCCGCGAGGGCCCCGGCCCGCTCCTCGCCGAGCCGGGCGAACCCGCCCGCCAGCGCCTCGTCGAACCCCGCCACCAGCTCCAGGGCCTGCCCGGCCCCGGGGACGTCGCCGTCGAGCAGCGCGGCGATCTGCACTCCCAGCATCAGGCACCCGCTCCCGTCGCCGGGAACCAGTGCAGCTCCGCCACGGCCTGACCCGTGCCCGGCAGCTCCAGGTAGGCCAGGTGGCGCAGGAACCGGCTGAACACCATCGACGCCTGCGTGCGCTCCACCCCGCCGTCCAGGGCGCGGATCAGGTCGCCGTCGTCGCCGACCTCGACGCGCAGGTAGCCGGCCACCCGGTCCAGGCCGTACTGGATGACGGCCTCGGCGACGAGCGCCTGCAGGTGCTTGCACGGCGTGCTGTACAGGCCGCCGCAGGGACGGTTGTTGTTGGTGCTGCAACTGAAGGCGTGGGTGCCGGCGGCGATCGACGAGACGTACACCCGCTCGATGTCGGAGCCGCTCGACACGACGCCCTGCAGGCGCCCGTCGGCCAGCTCGACGAACGGCACCTTGGCCAGCTTGCGCGGCCGGGCAGGCGGCACCACCGGCACCACGCTGCGCTGCTCCCACGCGGCCATGTCCGCGCTCACGAACCTTCGACCTCCCAGCCCGTACGGCTCGCGGACGCCTGATGGTGCTGCGGCACTACGCGAACGGCCGATTCGATGATCCGTGAATGTACCGGACCCCGCCGACAATCCGGGTGCGAACAAGATCACCGGATCGGGGCGTCAGGAGGGCAGGGCGCGGCGCAGGAACCCGAGCTGGTGCAGCAGCAGGTTCTCCGCCACGGACTCCTCGGCGGGCAGGTGGGTCGTGCCCGGCAGTGGCAGCACCTCGTGCGGCCTGCCGGCCGCGAGCAGGGCCGCCGACATCCGCAGCGTGTGGGCCGGGGTCACGTTGTCGTCGGCCAGGCCGTGGATCAGCAGCAGCGGCCGGGTGAGCGACGCGGCCTCCAGGACGGGGGAGCAGCGGTCGTACGCCTCGGGGTGCTCGTCCGGGTGACCGAGGTGGCGCTCGCGCCAGTGGGTGTCGTACAGCCGCTGGTCGGTGACGGGGGCGCCCGCGACGGCGGCGTGGAAGACGTCGGGCCGGCGCAGCACCCCCAGAGCGGCCAGGTACCCGCCGAACGACCAGCCCCGGATCGCCACCCGCGACAGGTCCAGCTCGGGCCGGCGGGCCGCCGCCTCGCGCAGCCCCTCCACCTGGTCGTCGAGCACCGGACCGGCGAGGTCGAGGTGGATCTCCCGCTCCCAGGCCGGTCCGCGCCCGGGGGTGCCCCGGCCGTCGATCGCGAGCACCCCGAAGCCCTGCTCGGCGAACCACTGCGACACGTACGTCCACCACGCCCGCTCGGCGGTCACCTTCCGCAGGGCCGGGCCGCCGTACGGGTCCATGAGGACGGGCAGCGGGGCGTCGCCGGGCCGGTGCCAGGAGGGCAGGAACAGGGCCGCGCGCAGCTCGCGCGGGCCGAGCGTGAGCAGTTCGGCCCGGGGCTCCAGCACGGGGCGCTGCGCGTGCGAGACGACCTCCACGGGGTCACCGCCTCCGGACGCGGTGTGGACGGTGACCCGGGTGCCGGGGCGGTCGAGGGTGCGGGAGAAGAGCACGGTGGTGCCGCCCCCGCGCACCGCGCTGTGGACACCCGGCTCGGCGCTCAGGAGACCGGCTCCGGTACCCGGGCCTGCGGTCTGGAGGTTCGCGCCGGTGCCCGGGCCGGCCTGGAGGTTCGCGCCGGTGCCCGGGCCGGCGGTGAGGGGGTGGGCGCCGGTGTCCGGGTGGTACGACCACACGTCGGTGCGCGTCGGCTCGTCCGTCGCCGCGAACAGCACGGTGCGGCCGTCCACGGCGAGCACCCCGAGGAGCTGGAGGCCGGGCGGGCTCACGGGCACGCCGTCGGCCAGCAGGTGGCGCGTGCCGTCGATGTCGCCGCCGGTGAACAGCACCCCGGCCGAGTCCCGGGCGGGCAGGCCGGGGAGGAGCTCCACCCAGGCGGCGTCGCGCTGCTCGGCCAGCACCTCGGTGGCCCCGGTGTCCGGGTCGAGGCCGAGCACCTGGACGTGCCGCTGGTCGCGGCTCTGCACGGACGCGTACGGCCCGGCGTCGTCCCAGCCGGCGTCGGTCAGGTACTCGAACTCCTTGGCGTCCCAGGCGACCGGGATGAGCGCGGCCCCGCCCACGGCGTCCGCGATCCACAGGCTGACCTCGGCGTTGGCCGTGCCGGCCGACGGGTAGGGGAAGCTGACCGCCGGCCGGGACGGGTCGGCGGGGTCGGCCATGTGCCGGCGCCGCACCGGCGAGGTGTCCACCCGGGCGACGAGCAGCCGCGCGCCGTCGGGCGACCACCAGTAGCCGCGGTGACGGCCCATGGACTCGCTCGCGACGTGCTCGGCGAGCCCGAAAGTGAGCTCGGGCCCGTCCGGCACGGCCACCGCCCGGTCCACGCCACCTTCCAGCGGGCCCGCGCCCTCCAGCCGGACCGGGCCCTCCAGGGGGACCGCGTCCTTGAGGGTGACCACGCGGAGCGCGCCGCCGCTCACGTACGCGACGCGGTGGCCCGCCGGGTCCGGGCGCGGGTCGAGGACCGGCTCGGCCGCGGCGACCGGCCGTACCTCGCCGTCGCCGACCCGGACCGTCCACAACCGGCCGGACAGCGTGAAGGCCAGCAGCTCGCAGGCCGCGTCGGCGGCGTACGCCACGATGCCGGAGGACAGCTCGCCGGCGCGCTGCCTGCGGGTCAGTTCCTCGGGGCTGAGCTCCTCACCCGCGCCCACGAGCAGTGCGCGGGGGTCGGCGAGGAGGCGCTCGCGGCCGGTGGCCACGTCGAGCGCCCACAGGCAGCTCACCGGATCGTCGCCGGCGCGGCTGCGCAGGAAGACCACGGTGCCGCCGTCGGGCGAGACGGTGACCTTGCCCGGCGTGCCGAGCGTGAACCGCCGGGTGCGGGCGAGCTGGCGGGGCAGGGAGGGGCCGGACATGCTGCTCCTTCGGGTAGCGCGTGGCGGCGGGAGCGGGCCCCGGCGCACGCGGCGGACATCCGAAAAGCAGCGTGGCCGCCCCGTGCTGCGACGGGAGCGGCCATATCAGTGATGATCACCATATCAGATAGTCGCGACGCCACTTGCATAGGAGCTGGAGAGGAGTTAACCTACAAGCGAAGTTACAGGTTTCCTCACCCAGGAGGTTCGGAAATGCTGTTGACCTCGATCGACCCCTTCGTGCAGGAGCTCGAGCGCCAGTTCAACCGGGTCGCCCAGCAGGCTCTCTCCAACAGCGGAGGCGGCGCCCTCATGGCGATGGACGGACTGCGCCGCCAGGACGACGTGCTCCTCCGTTTCGACCTGCCCGGCATCGACCCGGACAGCATCGAGGTCACCGTCGACCACGGTGTGCTGACCGTCGGCGCGCGTCGCGAGGAGGACCTCGGCGACCAGGAGCGGGTCTTCGTCCGCGAGCGCCCCATGGGCACCTTCACGCGCCGCGTCTTCCTGCCCGAGCACCTCGACACCGACCAGATCGACGCCGGGTACGCCAACGGCGTTCTCACCGTCCGCATCCCGGTCGTCGAGAAGGCCAGGCCGCGCAAGGTCGAGATCCGCGTCGGCGACGAGAGCGGTGAGACCAGGGCCATCAGAGCCTGACTCGGCGGAGCGGGGGGCGGTCCCGCTCACCGCCCCCCACCCGCCCTGAGGAGGCCCGATGACCGACCTGCCCTTCCATGACGAGCACGCCCCCCTCTACTCCCTGGGCCAGGTCGCCGACATGCTCCAGGTTCAGCAGGCCTACCTGCGGCGTCTGGACCAGCACGACGTGGTGACGCCCAGTCGCTCCTCCGGCGGCCAGCGCCGTTACTCCCAGCACGACATCCTGACCGTCCGGCACGTCACCCGGATGGCCGACCAGGGCATGACGCTCAACGCGATCCGTCACATCCTCCAGCTCGAACGCGAGCTCGCCGACCTGCGCCATCAGCTCAAGGCCGCCCACGACCGCCTGGCCGAGCTGGGCGAGCCGCAGGAGTCCTGAGATCTTCGGGTGCGCGTTCAGGTGGTTCGAGTAAAGTGACGGACGCGCATAATGATCGCATCCGTGGCGGATGTGGTCATAGGGGCGTCATGGCGATCCGGTGGGCGGTGTAGATGGCGGGTCTCGATCTCCAGTACCAAGCGCTCGACAACGGTCAGACAGTCGCGCGTGAGCTGGTCAAGGACTACAGCGCGGCGGCGGGCGGCTATCCGGCCGCGACGGCCGACTCCCTGATGTTCGGCAAGCTCGACGGGGCCTCGTCCCTCGCGGGCCTGCTCGACAGCGTCGAGCAGATCGCCAGCGAGGACCTGGAGTACGCCCACCGCCGGCTCTCCGGCGTCGAGTCGGGCCTCGAAGAGGTGCGGAGCAACACCCGCAAGGCGGGCAAGGCCAGCGACGTGGCGGCCGTCTGATGGGCGCGACCGAGAGCGTCGACGGGCTGCCCGGCGGCGGCTCCACCCTGGCAGGCATCCTGGAGAAGGTCACCGGTGACCCCAGCGGCATCCGCGAGGTCGCCAAGCGCTGGCGCGGCGCGGCGGGCAAGGTCAGCACCGGCACCGGCAAGCTCGGCACCGCCGTCAAGAACATCAACGCCGGCTGGCAGGGCGACTCCGCCGACGAGTTCGTCAAGTACATGCGCAACTACCAGGTCGCGGGCGACGCCTTCCACGACACCCTCACCGGGTGCGCGGGAAGCCTCGACTACGTCGCCGACGCGCTGGAGACGGCCCGCTCCAAGGTCAGCGGGATCTGCGAGGGCGTGCTGGCCCAGGTCCGTTCGTTCAAGCAGACGAACCCCGACGCGACCCAGGCGGACTTCGACAAGGCCATCGCCCCGGTGGTCAGACAGGCCGTCGGCGAGGCCGAGACGCATCTCGCGAGCGCCGACAAGGCCGTCGACGACGCCGAGAAGGCCATCAGGGACAAGATCAAGGCCAAGACGGTGTCGTTCAAGGGCATCAAGCAGGCGAGTGACGACGCGTTCGGCACCTCCGGCTGGCAGCCCACCCCGGTGCCCAAGTTCGGCACCACCTCGCTGGCCGGCTACGACGGCGGGGCAGGCGGAGGCGCGGGGCCCGGCGGCTACTCGGGCGTGGCCCACGGCGCGACCGGCGGCGGCGCCACGTCCTTCTCGGGCGGCGCCGCGACACCCGTGCCCGTCGTGACGGGCAGCGGCACCGGGGCCGACATCGTCAACGCCGCGCGGCAGCACCTCGGCAAGCCGTACATCTGGGGCGCCAACGGTCCGTCGGCGTTCGACTGCAGCGGCCTGGTCTACTACGCCATGAACCAGGCCGGCATCAAGGTCGGCGACGCCACCGCCGAGTCCTACCGGGTCAGCGGCCACGCCGTCACGGGCCCCCCGCAACCCGGCGACCTCGTCTTCTTCGGACAGCCGGCCACTCACATCGGCATCTACATCGGCGACGGCCAGATGATCCACGCCCCGAAGCCCGGTGACGTGGTCAAGCAGTCGTCGGTCGCCAGCAACGCGAGCATAGGCGTCATCTCGTACCGCCGCTTCACCTGACGCCCGGCATACCCCTGCCCACCGGGGTAGGGGCCCGGCCATGTCAACGCGTACCTCCAACGGCGGCGTGCGGGACAGGTGCGAGCGCGCGGCCCGCCGCCTGCTCGGCCTGAACGAGCTCCGGCCCGGCCAGCTCGACGCCATGACCTCGCTGGCCGAGGGCCGCGACACGCTGGTCGTCATGCCCACCGGCAGCGGCAAGTCGGCGATCTACCAGGTGCCCGCGCTGGTGCTGCCCGGCCCGACCCTGATCGTGTCGCCGCTGATCGCCCTCCAGCGCGACCAGGTGGAGGCGCTGCGCCGGCAACGGCACGACGAGAAGGCGACCAGCGTGGACGCGAGCACGCCGGCGGGCAGGCGGGCGGCCACGTTCGAGGCGCTGCGCGCGGGCGAGACCGAGTTCCTGTTCTGCGCGCCCGAGCAACTCGCCCGCCCCGACGTGGTGCGCGAGCTGGCCGAGGCGCGCATCTCCCTCATGGTCGTCGACGAGGCCCACTGCGTGTCGGCCTGGGGACACGACTTCCGGCCCGACTACCTGCGGCTCGGCTCGGCCGCCGAGGCGATCGGCCGCCCGGTGATCGCGGCGCTCACCGCCACGGCCGCCCCTCCGGTACGCGAGGAGATCGTCGAGCGGCTCGGCATGCGCGACCCGCTCCAGATCGTGCGCGGGTTCGACCGGCCCAACATCACGCTGTCGGTACGCCGGGAGCTGTCCGACCCCGCCGACGCGCTCGTCGCGGCGGTGCTGGAGCAGCCGGCGCCGGGCATCGTCTACACGGCGACGCGCCGGCGGACCGCCGAGCTGGCCGGGCGGCTGGCGGAGGCGGGATTGCGCGCGGAGGCGTACCACGCGGGGCTGCGGCGGGGCGAGCGCGACGCGGCGCACGGCAGGTTCATGGCCGGCGAGCTGGACGTCGTGGTCGCGACCAGCGCGTTCGGGATGGGAATCGACAAGCCGGACGTCCGGTACGTCTTCCACAGCGAGATCCCGGGCTCGCTGGACTCCTACTACCAGGAGATCGGCCGCGCGGGCAGGGACGGCGACCCGGCCGAGGCGCTGCTGTTCTACCGGTCCGAGGACCTGGCGCTCCAGCGGTACTTCACCGGTGCCCTCCCCGACACCGACAGCCTGGAACGCGTCGCCCGGGCGGTCGCGGAGGGCGAGCGGAGCGCCGGCGTCGAGCGGAAGGCGCTGCGCGAGCGTACCGGGCTGTCGGCGCGGCGTCTGACCACGCTGCTCGACCTGCTGCAACGCAGCGGAGCCGTGCGGCTGGGCACGCGCCGC